>JBDHSR010000331.1:0-4035 GCA_039808305.1 Gemmobacter sp.
ACCGACCGGCCGGAAAAGTTCATGGGCTTCCACTTCATGAACCCGGTGCCGGTGATGCAGCTGGTGGAGCTGATCCGGGGCATCGCCACCGACCAGCAGACCTACGACGCCCTGCTCGCCGTGGTGAAATCGCTGGGCAAGACCGCCGCCAGCGCCGAGGATTTCCCGGCCTTCATCGTGAACCGCATCCTGGTGCCGATGATCAACGAGGCGGTCTATACGCTTTACGAAGGCGTGGGCAATGTGCGCTCCATCGACGAATCGATGAAGCTCGGCGCCAATCACCCGATGGGGCCGCTGGAACTGGCGGATTTCATCGGGCTGGATACCTGCCTCGCCATCATGAACGTGCTGCATGACGGGCTGGCCGATACCAAATACCGCCCCTGCCCGCTGCTGACGAAATATGTCGAGGCCGGCTGGCTCGGCCGCAAGTCGGGCCGGGGCTTCTACGATTACCGCAGCGGCGAGCCGGTGCCGACCCGCTGACCCAGCGCGAGCGTATGCTCGCGCAGCCAGGCAAGGAAGCCGCGCGGATTGCTGTCCCAGACCTTCAGCGCCTCGGGCGGGATCGGCTCGCCGATGAAGGGGCGCTGCGGCTTGAACAGCGCGCGCTTGATCTCGTAGAGCAGCAGCCCCTGCCGCAGCGTGGGCGAGATCTTGTCGGCGATCTGATAGGCGCGGCTGTTCTGGCCGGTGAAATGGATCGGCAGCACCGTGGCGCCGGAGCGCATGATCATCTTGTGGGTGAAGGGGTTCCAGTCCGGCTCGACCGCCGGCCCCCACCACCCCTCCGACACCGCGACCTTGCCGGCCGGAAACAGGATGATGACGCCGCCCCGCTTCAGATGCGCCATGGATTGCGCCCGCATCTCCAGCCCGGCCTCGCGGGCGTTCTCCTCATGCGGGAAGGGGACCGGGATCATGAATTCCTCGATCTCCGGGATGCCGGTCAGCAGCGAGCGGGTGAGGATCCTGAAATCGCCGCGCACCCGCGAGACCATCTCGGCCATCACCATGCCGTCGACCAGGCCATGCGGATGGTTCGCCACCACCACCACCGGGCCGGTGGCCGGGATGCGGGCGATCTCTTCCGGCGGGGTCTGGATGTCGATCCCCATCTGGCGGATCGCCTTGGGCCAGAACGGCACGCCGAAGGGCGCCCCCGACGCCTCGAACTGCCGGATCAGCCGCAGGAGCGTGACCTTCGCGGTCAGCCATTCGATCGCCCGGATGGTGCCGGCCTTGAACGGGTTGGTGAAGGTGCCGGCATAGGACAGCCGGCGCATGTCGTATTGCCGCGCGGCGGATTTGGCGGGCGGGGTATGGTCTTCGGTCACCGCCGGGTCACCTGTCCTCGCCGAAGCGGTTGGCGACCAGCGCCTCCAGCGCATCGGCCAGCGCATCGGCCTCTGTGCCGCTGGTGCTCAGGCTGATCGAGGTGCCGCGCGCGGCGCCGAGCATCAGCAGGCCCATGATCGAATCCCCCGAGACGGTCATGCCGTCCTTCGTCACCTCGGCGCAGGCGTCGAACCCCTCCACGCATTCGACGAACTTGGCCGAGGCCCGGGCGTGCAGCCCCTTCTCGTTCACGATGCGCAACTCGCGACTCGTCATGCCGTTCCTCCGCTGCCGGGCGGGGAATCGCCGCCCAGATCGAGGCTGTTTATATATTTCCGCCCGGCGTCGAGCGCGAGGCTCACCGCCTCGGCCAGCGGAAGATCGCGCGATTTGGTCAGCTTGATGAGCATCGGAAGGTTCGCGCCGTAGAGGATCCGGCGGTTGCGCGCGGTGCAGGCCGGCAGCGACAGGTTGGAGGGCGAGCCGCCGAACATGTCGGTCACCACCACCACGCCCTCGCCCCGGTCGACGGAATCCGCCGCCGCCATGATCTCGGCCGATTTGGCGCCGCGATCATGCTCGTCCTCGATGGAAATGGCGCTCATCGCCTCCTGATGCCCGACCACATGCTCCACCGCAGAGAGATACTCCCGCGCGAGGCCGCCATGCGCCACGATCACGATCCCGATCAAATCCCGATCCTCACGGCCGCCCCACCGACGACCTGCGTTCAAGTTCCCTGTGTCGTTTTGACACCGACCAACCGGCTTCTGCAAGCGCATTGCCCATGATTTCTGCAACTGCAACAGAGCGGTGCTGTCCGCCGGTGCAGCCGAAGCCGATACTCACATGCGCCTTGCCCTCGTCCTTCTGCGCCGGAAGGAGAAACAGCAGAAGGCCGCGCAACCTGTCGTGGAATTCCGGGAAGCGCGGATCCCCCGTGACATGCTCGACCACCGCCGGATCGCGGCCGTCGAGCGGACGCAATGCCGGCATCCAGTGCGGATTGTTCAGGAACCGGCAATCGAAGATCATGTCCAGCCCGCGCGGCACCCCGCGCTTGTAGCTGAAGCTCTGGATCGAGACCGCGAGCCCCGGCGCGCCGTTCCGGGCGAACCATTTGGCGATCTCGGCCCGGAGATCGTGCGGCGACATCTCGGTCGTGTCGATCAGGTGATCGGCGCGCACCCGAATCGGCGCCAGCAGATCGACCTCGCGGTCGATGCCCAGTTCCGGCGTCTCCTCCGGCGCGAGCGGATGGCGGCGGCGGGTCTCGGCATAGCGGCGGATCAGCTCACCCGCCGCGCAGTCGAGATAAAGCACCCCGAGTTGGACGCGCGGATCGGCGGTCAGCGTGTCGATCAGTTCGATCAGCGCGGTGGCCGAGAAGTCGCGGTTGCGCACGTCGATGCCGAGCGCGATCGGCCGGCCCAGCGGCGGGCCGTCGATCAGCCGGGGCACCAGGCTCAGCGGCAGGTTGTCGATCACCTCATAGCCCATGTCCTCCAGCGCGCCGATGGCGGTGGAGCGGCCGGCGCCGGAGGGGCCGGTCAGCAGCAGCAGCTGGTGTTCGCGTTGGGTGGGCGCCGGAATATCCATGTCATGCCTGCCGTCCGCCCCGCAGGTATTGCAGGAGCGCAGGGGAAAGATGCGGGTTCCCCGCCCCCAAGACAAGGTCCAGATGGCAGCCGAGCAGTTCGATTTGCCGTGGGTGTGGCAGACGCTCCGCTTCGGGCTGCGCCAGATCCACCGCCAGTGCCAGCGGCGCGGCGGCCAGGGCATCGGCGCGCAGCAGCCCGACCCGCCGCGCCTCGATCAGCCCGGACAGCGCGGGCGGCGCGCTGGCGACCAGCCGGTCGCCCTCCCGCCGCAGGTCCACCCGGTCGTCGGCCACCAAGGCGCAACCGAAGGCCATCAGCTCCAGCGCCAGGGCCGACTTGCCCGCGCCGGAGGGGCCGAGGATCAGAAGCCCCCGCCCCGCCAGCGCGACGCAGGAGGCGTGAAGCTGCATCAGACCGGCAGGCCGACCACGAAGCGCGCGCCCAGCGGCTCCGAGGTGATGTCGGCATGGGTCGGGCGGATGTTCTCGGCCCAGATCACCCCGCCATGCGCCTCGACGATCTGCTTGGAGATGGCGAGGCCGAGGCCGGAATGGTTGCCGAAATCGCCCTGCGGACGTTCCGAGTAGAAGCGCTTGAAGATTTTCGCCAGCGCCGCCTCGGGAATGCCCGGCCCGGTATCCTCCACCACCACCAGCACCCGGTTGTCGCGCCGCCGGGCCCAGACCCGCACCGCGTCGCCCTCCTCGCAGAACGAGATCGCGTTGGTGATGAGGTTGACGAAGACCTGCGCCAGCCGCCCCTCCAGCCCGCGGATGCGGATCGGCTCCGCCGGCAGGTCGGTGATGAACTCCACCCCGTTCTCCGCCGCCTGCTGGCCGAGATATTCCGTCAGGTTGGCGATGGTGCGGAGCAGGTCGAACTCCTCCTCCTCCTCCTTCACCAACTCGCTGTCGAGGCGCGAGGCGTTGGAGATGTCGCTCACCAGCCGGTCGAGGCGGCGCACGTCATGGTCGATCACCTCCAGCAGCCGGGTGCGCTGGTCGTCGCGCTTGGCCACATGCAGCGAGGCGACGGCGGAGCGCAGGCTCGCAAGCGGGTTCTTGATCTCATGCGCCACATCGGCCGCGAATTG
>JBDHSR010000332.1:0-4034 GCA_039808305.1 Gemmobacter sp.
GGGCTCTGGAAGATGCGCAGGTAGATGAGTTCCGCCACCATCACGCTGCGCCCGCCGCCGAGGATGGCCGGGGTGACGAAGAACCCCAGCGCGAAGACGAAGACCAGCAGCGCCGCGCCGAGGATGCCGTTTTTCGTCATCGGCACGAAGATCTGCCAGAAGATGCGGGCGCGCGAGGCGCCCATGCCGCGCGCGGCCAGCAGCACCCGCTCGTCCACGCTGCGCATGGCGGAGGCGAGCGGGAAGACCGCGAAGGGGATCAGGAAATGCACCATCCCCACCACCACGCCGAACTCGTTCCTCACCAGCGTCAGCGGCTCGGAGATGAAGCCCAGCGATTGCAGCCAGCCGTTGACGATCCCCTTGTTGGACAAGAGCGCCAGCCAGCCGAAGGCGCGGGTCAGGACCGAGATCCAGAACGGGATCATGATGCAGAGCTCGATCACCGTCCGCGCCACCGGCCCGCCGCGCACCCAGATCAGCGTCAGCACATAGGCCGCCGCCACCGCCGCCGCCGTCACCAGCGCGCAGATGCGGATGGTGCGCCAGATCACCCCCAGCACCAGCGGATCGCTGAGCGCGGTGGCGTATTGGCCGAGACCGGGTTCGGGCAGGGTGACACTCCAGCGCATCACGCCGAGGAAGGGCAGCAGATAGGCCGCGCCCAGAAGCAGCAGAAGCGGGCCGAGCAGCAGGAAATGGCGGGCGGTCATGCCGGATCTCCGGTCGGGGCCGCCCCCGCGGCGGGCGCGGGGGCGGCTGATGGTCAGGCCGAGATGATCTTGAGATATTCGTCCAGCGCGGGGCCGTAATTCTCTTCATACCACGGCATGTCGAGCGGGATCTGCACGGCGAAATTGGCCGGGTCCACCGGGTTGTAGCGCGCCTCCTCGGGCGGCAGCATGGCGTCGGCGGCGGGGTTGGCCGGGCCCTGCGCCAACATGCGGAACATGACGAGCTGCTTTTCCGGGTCCTGCGCCGAGGCGATGAACTGCATCGCCGCCTCCTTGCCGCCGGGATTGCCCTTCACCACGCCCATCGCGCCCGGCGCGATCAGGCCCTGGTCCCAGATGAAGGCGATGTCGCCGCCCGAATCCTGCTCGATCAGCTTGGCGCGGGTCGACCAGATCAGCGCCATCGACGCCTCGCCATTCAGCAGGATCGACTGGCTTTCCGAGCCGCCGCCCCAATAGGCCACCACATTGTCCTTGAAGGCCGCCAGCTTGTCATGCGCCCGCTTGAGGTCGAGCGGATAGAGCTGGTCGGGCGCCACGCCATCGGCCAGCAGCGCCGCCTCCCACATGCCCGCGCCCCATTTGTAGAGCGAGCGCTTGCCGGGGAACTTCTCGACATCGAAGAAATCCGCCATGGATTTCGGCGGGTTGTCTTTGAACTTCGTCGCGTCGTAGGCGATGATGTAGCTGTAGAAATAGGTCGAGGACGAATAGTCCCAGCCGAAGCCCGGGCGGAATTTCGACTTGTCGACCACGGCATAGTCGATCGGCTCCATCGCGCCCTTCTTGCCGAGCGCCTCGGCCGAGAAGGGATCGACATCCACGATGTCCCAGGCGGGCTTGCCGCTTTCGACCTGCGCGGCGATGGCGCCCTCGGTCGGGCCGGAGCCGTCCTGCTTCACGGTGATGCCGGTGGCTTCGAGGAAGGCCTTGCCATAGGCCTCGTCATAGGCGGGGCCGGCATCGCCGCCCCAGTTGACGAAGACCAGTTCCTTGGCCTGCGCCATGGCGGGCGTGCCGCGCAGCCCCAGCGCCGAGGTGCCGAGCAGCAAAGCGAGGCCGGTGGTGAAGTCGCGCCGCGAGATCTGGCCGCGCTTCAGTTTCGTCTGGAGGATCTCGACGCAATCGCGCTGGAAGGGTCCGTTCATTGGTATCTCCCCGTTATTATGGTTCGTTGCAGAGGCTGCCGGTGGCCCGGCAGGGGTCGTCAAAGCAGGAAACCGCGCGTGGGCGCCCAGGTCGCCCAGACCTCGGCGCCGGGGGCGAGGCCCTCGGGCAGCGCGGCGGTGGGCTGGTGCAGGACCAGGGCCGTGCCGCCCGCCGTCCGCAGGCTGAGCCGGGTTTCGGCGCCGAGATAGGTGAGATCGGTGAGCCGGGCGGGCAGCGCGTTGCCCTCGGCCGGCTCAGTGAGGGAAAGGCCCATATATTCCGGCCGGATCGCCAGATCGCCGTTGCCGCCCGCGCCGGGCAGGGCGATGGCCCGCCCCTCGATCCGGCCGGCCGCGACCGGCAGGATGTTGATGTCGCCCAGGAACTCCGCCACGAAGCGGTTGGCGGGCTGCTCATAGACCTCGCGCGGCGGGGCGAGCTGTTGCAGCCGCCCCTTCTCGAAGATCGCGATGCGGGAGGACAGCGCCAGCGCCTCTTCCTGATCGTGGGTGACGAAGACGAAGGTGGTGCCGGTCTCGCGGTGGATGCGGCGCATCTCGTCCTGCATCTGGCCGCGCAGGTTCTTGTCGAGCGCCGAGAACGGCTCGTCGAGCAGCAGGACCGGCGGTTCGTAGGCCAGCGCGCGGGCCAGCGCCACGCGCTGCTGCTGGCCGCCCGACAGGCCCGCCGGCCGCTTGTGGCCATGCCCGCCGAGGCCCACCATCTCGACGATCTCGGCCACGCGGCGCTTGATCGCGGCGGCGGGGCGGCCCTGCACCTTCAGCGGGAAGGCGATGTTCTCCTCCACCGTCATATGCGGGAAGAGCGCGTAGCCCTGGAAGACCATGCCGAAGCCGCGCGCCTCGGGCGGCATCGCGGTCATGTCGCGCCCGTCGAGGGTGAGGCGGCCGGAGGTCGGGCCCTCGAAGCCGGAGAGGATCATCAGGAAGGTGGTCTTGCCCGACCCGGACGGCCCGAGCAGGGTGAGGAACTCGCCCCGCGCGATGGTCAGGGTGATGTCGGCCAGCGCGGTGAACTGGCCGAAGGTCTTGCCGATACCCGATGCGCCTATCTCTGCCGCCTGTGTCACGGATGTTTCCTGCTGGGGCTTCTTCTGCCCGAAGCCTAGGAACAGGCGCGTCCTTCTGGCAATGGAAAGTTTTTCGCGCGAACGACAAATATCATTTGCCGATGGGCAAGGCGGACCTCATTCCGGCTGCAATTCGGCGCGCAGCCAGTCGCGGAAAGCGGCGCCGGCGGGATTTCCCGCCTTTTCCGGCGGCACGATCATGAAATAGGACCGGGCGGAGCGGATCGACAGATCGAAGGGCCGCACCAGATGCCCGGCCGCCATGGCGTCGTGGCAGATGAATTCGTCGCCCATCGCCACCCCCTGCGAGCCGAGGGCGGCGGCATAGACCAGGTTCATGTCGGAAAAGGTGATGCCGCTGCGCCCGGCGCAGCCGGGCAGGCCGGCGAGGCGGAACCAGTTCTCCCAATCCTCCAGATTGGTGAGGTGCAGCAGCAGCGTGTCGCGCAGCGCCTCGGGGCCGGGCAACCCGTCGAGGCGGTTGAGCAGGGCGGGGCTGCAGAGCGGCGTGAACTCCACCGCGCGCAGCAGTTCCACCTCCATCCCCGGCAGGGTGCCGAGGCCGAAGATGATGAACACGTCCACGTCCGGGTTGCTCACGTCGTCGAGGCGGCGCGGCGTCTCGATCGACAGCGCCACATCGGGGAAGGTGGCGACGAAGGCGCCGATCTTGGCGCAGAGCCAGCTCGAGGCGAAGCCGGGCGGGCAGGAGACGGTCAGGCTGCCGGTGATGCCGCGCGCCGCGTTGCGGGTGGCGGAGCCGGAGATCATCGACAGCGCCCGCCGGATGTCGGTGGCATAGGCGAGGCCCTGCGGCGTCAGCTCCACCCGTGTGCCGATGCGGTTCATCAGCCGGAAGCCGAGGTCGCGTTCCAGCAGGCGGAGCTGGTGGCTGACCGCGCTGCGGGTCAGGTTCAACTCGTCCGCCGCCTGCCAGACGGTGCCGTGCCGGGCGAAACTTTCCAGCGCGCGCAGCGCCTGGGTCGAGGGGATGCGGGCCATCTGGGTCTCCGGGGCTCGCGGGGAGCCTAGGGCGGATCGCAATGCGTCGCAACCGGCGC
>JBDHSR010000333.1:0-3989 GCA_039808305.1 Gemmobacter sp.
GTGCGGAAGGTCTGCGCCCGGCTGGCGCCGAGGTCGGCCGACGCCTCCAGCATCGACAGCGGCAC
This sequence comes from Gemmobacter sp., assembly GCA_039808305.1. GTDB lineage: Bacteria > Pseudomonadota > Alphaproteobacteria > Rhodobacterales > Rhodobacteraceae > Gemmobacter. Next base: position 66 of record JBDHSR010000333.1, read on the forward strand.
CCGCTCCAGCGCGGCCTGCATCGGCAGGATCATGTAGGGCAGCCAGATATAGACGAAGACGATGAAGGTGCCGACGGGCGAGGTGGAGAGCGACGCGCCGCCGAACCACTGGTCGTCCAGCGCGCGGTGCCAGAGCGGGCCGATGCCGACATGTTCGGCGGCCCAGGTGACGATGCCCTCCTTGGCGAGGATCAGCTTCCACGCATAGACCTTCACCAGATAGGACGACCACAGGGGCAGCATGACGCCGAGATAGAACACCGCCTTCCATTTGCCGCGCGCATGGCGGGCGGCGAAATAGGCGATGGGAAAGGCGATCAGCGCGCAGGCCAGCGTCACCGCCGCCGCCATCGCCAGCGTGCGCAGGATGATGTCGAGGTTCTGGGCGCGGAACAGCTCGGCATAGGTTTTCAGGGTGAATTCCTGTTTCACCACCCCGGAGAACTCGTCGATCGAGTAGAAGCTTTGCAGCAGCAGCGCGGCGAGCGAACCGAGATAGACCACGCCGAGCCACAGCAGCGGCGGGGCCAGCAGCAGCGCCAGCAACACCCGCGGGCGGCGCCAGAACAGCGCCGTCAGCCGGTCGGCCGGCCCGCGTTCGGGCAGGATGGCGGGGGCGGGGGTCACTTACGCCTCCATCACATGCAGGGCGGCGGGGTCGAAGGTCAGGCCGACCTCCGCCCCCGGTTCCGGCACCGGCTGGCCGGCGGGAACCAGAACCGCGATGTCGGCCCCGGCGATGCGCAGCGTGACGCGCGAGCCGGCGCCGAGATAGCGGGTGGCGCCGACCGTGCCGCGCAAGGGCGCGGTATCCGACAGGCGCAGCACCTCGGGCCGCAGGCTGGCCCAGGCGGCGGGACCGCCGAGCGCCCGCGTCACCTCCGGCGCCAGCACATTGGAGGAGCCGACGAAATCCGCCACGAAGCGGCTTTGCGGGCGGGCATAGACCTGTTCCGGCGTGCCGATCTGGGCGATCCCGCCCTCGTTGAACACCGCGAGACTGTCGGCCATGCTCAGCGCCTCGTGCTGGTCATGGGTGACGAAGACGAAGGTGATGCCGAGCCGCCTTTGCAGCGCCTTCAGCTCGTCCTGCATCGCCTCGCGCAGTTTCAGGTCGAGCGCGCCGAGCGGTTCGTCCAGCAGCAGCACGCGGGGCTCGTTGACCAGCGCGCGGGCCAGCGCCACCCGCTGCCGCTGGCCGCCCGACAACTGCCCCGGCTTGCGGTCGCCGTAGCCGGGCAGCTTGACGAGGGTCAGCATCTCCTCCGCCCGATCCGCGCGGGTCTTGCGGTCCACGCCCTTGACCATCAGCCCATAGGCCACATTGTCGCGCACCGACATATGCGGGAACAGCGCGTAATCCTGGAACACCGTGTTCACGTTGCGCCGGTTCGGCGGCACCTCGCCGACATCCTGCCCGAAGATGCGGATCGCGCCCGAGGTCGGCTTCTCGAACCCCGAGATCAGCCGCAGGCAGGTGGTCTTGCCCGAGCCGGACGGCCCGAGCATGGCGAAGAACGCGCCTTCCGCGATGGTCAGATCGACGCCATCGACGGCGCGGACCGGACCGAAATGGCGGCTGACGGAGCGGAATTCGACGGCCGGTGTCATTGTCTCGGATCCATGCGTTCGTGCAGGTGGAGGGGACAGCGTGGGGGCTTTCCGCCCCCACACCCCCGAGGATATTTTCGGACAGAAAATGGGGAAGGGGTTCCCCCGGCTTCAGCGGCCGCCGATCACGCCGATATAATCGCTGACCCAGCGGTAATAGGGCACGCAGGCCCCTTCGCCGAGCGAGCAATTGGCGACGGGCGTGCGCCAGAAGCGGATGCGGTCGAAATCCTTCAACCCGTTGGCGTCGCAGCCTTCCTGCGTCTGCATCCCGCGTCCGTCGGTGCAGGCGGCGGGAACCGAGGGCACCGCGCCGAACCAGACCGACAGGTCGGATTGCAGGTTGGACGAGAGTTGATGTTCGAACCACAGATAGGCGCAGTTCGGGTGCTCGCTGTCGACATGCAGCATGGTGGTGTCGGCCCAGCCGGTCGCGCCTTCCTCGGGGATGGTGCTGGCGACCGGCTGGTTCTCCGCCTTGAGCAGGTTGACCTGGAACGGCCAGGAGCCGGAGGCGACCACGCCCTCGTTCTTGAAGTCGTCGATCTGGATGAAGGCGTCGTGCCAGTAGCGGCTGGTCAGCGTGCGCTGCACGCGCAAGAGGTCGAGCGCGGCCTTGTATTGATCCTCGGTCAGTTCATAGGGATCCTTGATCCCCAGCTCCGGCTTGTGCGCCATCAGGAATTGCGCGGCATCGGCGATATGGATCGGGCCGTCATAGGCCTGCACCCGGCCTTCGTTCGACTTGCCGTCGGGCAGATCCATCTTCTCGAACACCACGTTCCAGGATTTCGGCGCCTCCTTGAACACGTTGGTGTTGTACATCAGCACGTTCGGCCCCCACATGTAGGGCACGCCGAAATGCTTGCCGTCCACCGTATGCCAGGGCGCGTCCTGCAAGCGCGGGTCGATGGTGGACCAGGACGGGATCAGCGCCGGGTTCACCTCCTGCACCTTGCCGCCGGCGACCAGCCGCAGCGAGGCGTCGCCCGAGGCGGTGACCAGATCGAAGCCGCCCTCGTTCATCAGCGCGACCATCTCGTCGCTGGTATTGGCGGTCTTGACGCTGACCTTGCAGCCGGTCGCGGTTTCGAACTTCGTCACCCAGTCGAATTTCGGATCGGTCTCGCCGCGTTCGACATAGCCCGCCCATGCCACGATGGACAGCGCGCCCTCGCCCGGCCCCACCTCGGTCATCTGGGCCAGAGCGGGGCCTGCGGCGGTGAGCGCGGCCAGCGACAAGGTGGCGGCCCGTTTCATCCTTTTGGTCATGCTGAAACTCCCTGATTGCATCGCGCCGCCTTGGGCGCTGCCGGTGTTCCGGTCTGGCGACATGCTGCGGCGGGGGCGGAGCTTTCGCAAACACAAAAGGGGGATGGGGTGTATCGGTTTCTCCGATGGCTCAGCGTTCCGCCAGCCCGGTCTGGGCGGAGCGGACGAAATTCAGCGCCGGGCCGGACAGCGGCGCACCGCGCCGCCAGGCCAGCCCGACCTGCACCGAGGGCAGATCGCCCGACACATCGCGGATCTCGATCCGGTCGCCTTCCAGCGACCAGGGGCGATAGACCAAGCTCGGCAGGATCGCCAGCCCCGCGCCGGTGGCGACCAGGCTGCGCACCGCCTCCACGCTGCGGGTGCGGAAGGCGATCTCGGGCTTCACCGGCAGGGCGGCGGTCAGGCGGCGGGTGGATTCCTCGATCTCGTCCACCATCAGCTGGATCATCGGGCGGCCCGCCAGTTCATCGAGCGCGATCGCCTCTTGCAGCGCCAGCGGATGACCCAAGGGCAGCCACAGCCGGTAGGGCGACACCACCAGCGTTTCCACATGCAGCGCCATGCGGTCGCGGACCGAGGATGTCAGCAGCACCGCCACATCCAGCTCGCCGCCGATCAGCAGGTGTTGCAGGTATTCGCCGGTATCCTCGATCACGTTCAGCTCGATCAGCGGAAAGGCGCGGCGGAAGCGTTGCAGGATGTCGGACAGCACATAGCCCGCCACCAGCGAGGTGACACCCAGCGACAGCCGGCCCGTCACCTGTTCCGCCTCGTCGCGGAAAGCCGACCGCGCGGCGGCGACATCGGCGAGGATCTGGCGGGCATGGCGCAGGAAGGCCGATCCCTTGTGGGTGATGACCAGCCCGCGCGCCTGCCGGTCGAACAGCGTGACGCCGAGGTCATCCTCCAGCGCGCGGATCGCCTCGGTCACGCTGGATTGCGAGATCGACAGCGCCCGCGCCGCGCCGGTGACGCTGCCCGCCTCGGCGGCGGCGGTGAAGAACTGGAGCTGGCGCAGGGTGAAGGCCATGGATCCTC
>JBDHSR010000334.1:0-3967 GCA_039808305.1 Gemmobacter sp.
CTTGCGCTATATGCTCTCCAACAGCGGCGCGTCCGGGTCCAAACCGGAAGCCCACCGGAAGATGCAAACGGGCCGCCAAGCGCCCGTTTTTTGTTTTTGGAACCCAGGCATGACCGATCTCATCGCCAAGACCGCCATCGACCGCAGGCTCGCGGACATCGTCACCCCCGTCATCGAGGGGCTGGGATTCGAGCTGGTGCGCATCCGCCTGATGGGCGGCAGGACCCGCACCCTGCAAATCATGGTCGACCGCCCGGAAGGCGGGATCGAGGTGGACGAATGCGCCGCCGTCTCCACCGCCGTCTCGGCCACGCTGGACGTGGAGGACCCGATCGAGGACAACTATATCCTCGAAGTCTCCTCGCCCGGCATCGACCGGCCGCTGACCCGGCTGAAGGATTTCGACATGTGGGTCGATTACGAGGCCCGGCTGGAAACCACCGAGCTGATCGACGGCCGCCGCCGCTTCAAGGGCCTGCTGCAAGGCACCGAGGGCGACGAGGTGCTGATCGAGATCGAGGAAGGCGGCGAGCGGCTGACCATCGGCCTGCAATTCGACTGGCTGTCGGACGCGAAACTGCTGCTGACCGACGAGCTGATCGCCGAGGTGCTGCGCCAGCGCAAGGAGGCGGGCGTCATCGACGAATCGAAATTCGACGAGATCGAGGAAACCGAAGGGGACGAGGACGAAGAGCTCGACACCCCCGCGACGAAACACTGACCAAGGCCAAGAGGACATCATGGCGATTACGTCTGCGAACCAGCTTGAACTGCTGCAAACCGCCGAGGCGGTGGCGCGGGAAAAGATGATCGACCCCGATCTGGTCATCCAGGCCATGGAGGAATCGCTCGCCCGCGCCGCGAAGTCGCGCTACGGCAGCGAACTCGACATAAGGGTGAAGATCGACCGCAAGACCGGCCGCGCCACCTTCGCCCGCGTCCGCACCGTGGTCGCGGATGAGGAATTCGAGAATCACCATGCCCAGCTCACGGTGAAACAGGCGAAATCCTACCTGAAGGAGCCGCAGATCGGCGACGAGGTGGTGGACGAGGTTCCCCCCGTCGATCTGGGCCGCATCGCCGCGCAAAGCGCCAAGCAGGTGATCCTGCAAAAGGTCCGCGAGGCCGAACGCGACCGGCAGTTCGAGGAATTCAAGGACCGCAAGGGCACCATCATCAACGGCGTGGTGAAGCGCGAGGAATACGGCAACCTGATCGTCGACATCGGGCGCGGCGAGGGCATCCTGCGCCGCAACGAGAAGATCGGCCGCGAAAGCTATCGCCCGAACGACCGCATCCGCTGCTACGTCAAGGACGTGCGGCGCGAGACGCGCGGGCCGCAGGTCTTCCTCAGCCGCACCGATCCGCAATTCATGGCCGAACTCTTCAAGATGGAAGTGCCGGAAATCTATGACGGCATCATCGAGATCAAGGCCGTGGCCCGCGATCCGGGCTCGCGCGCCAAGATCGCCGTCATCAGCTACGACAACTCCATCGACCCGGTGGGCGCCTGCGTGGGCATGCGCGGCTCGCGCGTGCAGGCCGTGGTGAACGAGTTGCAGGGCGAGAAGATCGACATCATTCCGTGGAACGGCGACACCGCCACCTTCCTCGTGAACGCGCTGCAACCGGCCGAGGTCTCGAAGGTCGTGTTCGACGAGGAGGCCGGCAAGATCGAGGTCGTGGTGCCCGACGAGCAGCTTTCGCTCGCCATCGGCCGGCGCGGCCAGAACGTGCGGCTCGCCTCGCAGCTGACCGGCCTCGACATCGACATCATGACCGAGGCCGAGGAAAGCCAGCGTCGCCAGGCCGAATTCGCCGAGCGCACCAAGCTCTTCATGGATACGCTCGACATCGACGAGATGATGGCCCAGCTCCTCGTGGCCGAGGGCTTCACCAATCTCGAAGAGGTGGCCTATGTCGATCAGGACGAACTGCTGTCCATCGACGGCTTCGACGAGGGCACGGCCGAGGAATTGCAGGCCCGCGCCCGCGACTGCATCGAGGAACAGAACCGCAAGGCCATCGAGGCCGCGCGCGAGATGGGCGTCGATGACAGCCTGTTCAACTTCGAGGGGCTGACGCCGCAGATGATCGAGGCGCTGGCGAAGGACGGCATCAAGACGCTGGAGGACTTCGCCACCTGCGCCGACTGGGAACTGGCCGGCGGCTGGACCACCGAGAACGGCCAGCGCAAGAAGGACGAGGGCGTGCTCGAGAAGTTCGACATGAGCCTCGAAGAGGCGCAGACCCTCATCATGACCGCCCGCGTCATGCTCGGCTGGGTGGACCCGACCGAGGCGGAGACCGAAGCGGAAGACGCGGCCGACGACGAGGAGGCCGAGGCCTGAGCCTCGGGGACGACGTGACGCGCGGGGGCCGCAAGGACGAGCGGGAGACACCGGAACGGCGCTGCATCGTTTCGGGCGAGAGCGGGCCGAAGGCCGGCCTCATCCGCTTCGTGGCGGGCCCCGACGGCACGGTGGTGCCCGATGTGCTGGGCCGCCTGCCGGGCCGGGGGTTCTATGTGACCTCGACCCGCGCGGCGCTCGACCGCGCGGCGGCGAAGGGGCTGTTCTCCCGCGCCGCCCGCGCGAAGGTCGTGCCGCCCGCGGAACTGGCGGACCTGATCGAGGGGATGCTGGCGCGGCGGGTGGTGGAACTGGTGAGCCTCGCCCGCAAGGCGGGGCTGGCGGTGACGGGCTATGAGAAGGTGAAGGACTGGCTGGTGAAAGGCACGGCGACCGTGCTGATCCAGGCCAGCGACGGGTCGGATCGCGGCAAGGCGAAGCTGCGCCCGCCGGAGAAGACGGGGCTGTTCATCGGCTGCCTGACCGGGCAGGAAATCGGTTTGGCTTTTGGCCGTGAAAGTGCCATACACGGCGCGCTTGCGGCTGGTGGACTCAGCGACCGTGTTGTAGAGGAAGCGGCAAGGCTGGCGGGGCTCCGGGGTGGAGCATCCCAGCAGGACGGCGGCGAGACCGCCGGAGAGGATACGAAGACGGTATGAGCGATACGGACGGTAAAAAACCCCTCGGGCTTGGTGGCGGCGGGGCCAAGCGCCCGGGTCAGGTGAAGCAGAGCTTCTCGCATGGCCGCACCAATACGGTGGTGGTGGAGACCAAACGCAAGCGCGTCGTGGTGCCGAAGCCCGGTGCCCCGGGAGCGGCTGCCGGCAGCTCGTCGCCGCATCTGGGCGATCCCTCCAAGCGCCCGGCCGGGATCTCCGATGCCGAGATGGAACGCCGTCTGGCCGCCCTGCGCGCCGCCAAGGCCCGCGAGGCGGAAGACACCGCCCGCCGCGCCGAGGAAGAGCGCCAGCGCGAGGAAGACCGCCAGCGCCGCCGCGAGGAGATCGAGGCGAAGGAGCGTGAGGAACGCGCCCGCGAGGCCGCGCTGAAGGCGCGCGCCGAGGAGGAGGAGCGCCAGGCGCGCGAGGCCGCCGAGGCGAAGGTCGCCGCCGCCGCGCAGCGCAAGGCCGACATCCTCGGCACCAAGTCGCGCGCCCAGATCCAGCGCGAGAAACAGGCCGCCGAAGAGGCCGCCGCCGCCGCGAAAGCCGGCAAGGAGGCGCCCGCGCCGCAACCCGCCGCCGCACCGGGCGAGGCCGACAGCCGCACCGGCGGCGGCGCCCGTCCGGCCGCCGTCAGCCCGCGCAAGACCGACCGCGAGCGCGAGGAGCGCGAACGCAGCGCCAAGGGCAAGGGCGAGGATGGCCGCCGTTCCGGCAAGCTGACCCTGACCGCCGCGCTGGATGGCGAGGGCGGGCGCACCCGCTCGCTCGCCGCGATGAAGCGCAAGCAGGAAAAGGCCCGCAACAAGGCGCTCGGCTTCGGCCAGAAGGCCGAAAAGCAGGCCCGCGACGTGCAGCTGCCCGAAACCATCGTCGTCAGCGAACTGGCCAACCGCATGGCCGAACGCGCCGCCGATGTGGTCAAGGCGCTGATGAAGATGGGCATGATGGTCA
>JBDHSR010000335.1:0-3964 GCA_039808305.1 Gemmobacter sp.
CGCCGGCCGCGCCGCAGGCGGCCGAGGCGCAGCCCGCCGCGCCCGCTCCGGTTCCGGTCTCGGTCGAGCCTGCCGCCGCGGCGCGGGCGGTCTCGATCATGACGGCGCTGCCGAAGCTGATGCTCGGCCAATAGACCCTTGCGATTCCCCGCCGCCCGGCCGCAAAATTTTGCGCCGGGCGGCGAAATCCCCCTTTCCTTCGCCTTGGCCCTTCGCTAAACACCGCCTCACCAAGCCGGATCGTGCGGATGTGGCGGAATTGGTAGACGCGCAGCGTTGAGGTCGCTGTGGGGTAACACCCGTGAAGGTTCGAGTCCTTTCATCCGCACCATTCGGTTTCAGCAAGCCCCGGAATTGCCGGGGCTTTTGCTTTTCCGAGGCTGGCTCGCGGTGTCTCGTCCTTCGGCCCGGCGCGGCATTCTTGCGCTGCCGGATCGGGCGGTGGCGGCCGGGTTGCGAGCCTACCTATGAGCCTTTTTCTTTCGGAACGAGATGGGGCATGGACCCCGGCTGCTGTGAGGCCAAGGGCTTCGATGCGGGAGGCGCCGGGACCGGAGGTGAATCACGCGGAGGCATGAAGCCTCGCCGGCAATCCTTGGAACATCTTGTGATGACTGGCTGGCCTGCTCGCCGCTCATGTGCATCCTGAAGCCCCGCCCGCAACCCTTGGAATACCCCGCCCGTGATCGGACCCCGCCCGCCGGGGAGTTGCGCCTGAAGGCCCATATGGAATGTCGATCTTCCCGATGCGGCGCGGATCGCAACCTGCCGCGCGATCAGGTTCCGCGTGGTTTGGCGCGGGTGGTCGGGTCGGCCTCGCGCGGGTCTTCCGGCCAGGGGTGGCGCGGATAGCGGCCGCGCATGTCGCGGCGCACATCGGCATAGGAATTGGCCCAGAAGCCCGGCAGGTCGGCGGTCACCTGCACCGGCTTGCCGCCGGGCGACAGGAGCGTGATGCGCAGCGGCAGGCGTTTCGGGCCGATCACCGGGTGGTCGGTGACCCCGAACAGCTCTTGCAGGCGGACCTCGATCCCCGGCGCCTCGCCCGCATAGTCGATGGGCACCCGGCGGCCGAGCGGGGTTTCGAAATGCGAGGGGGTCAGGCGGTCGATCAGCTGCACGCCCTCCCAGCCCAGCAGGGCGCGCAGCGGTTCGGTGAGGTCGAGCCCGCGCAGGTCGGCCTCGGTCCGGCAGGAGGTCAGGAAGGGCAGCAGCGCCTCGCCCGCCAGCAGCGCGGCGTCGGAGACATCCGGCAGGTCGGCGCCGTCGCGGCGGCACAGCGCGATGCGCGCGGCGAGGCGGCGGGCGGCGAGGCTCCAGCTCAGGCCGATCTGGCGCAATCCGTCGAGGGCGGCGCGGGCGAGCGCCTCGGCCGGCGCCTCGGGCCAGGGGCGGTCGTCGAGGATGAGCGCGCCGAACACTTCCTGCCGGCGCGCCCGCACCCGGCTTTCGCGTTTCGACCAGTCGCAGATCTCGCGCCACTGGATGCGGTCGGCATGGATGGCGCGCAGCTCGGCCTCGGTCAGTGGCGCGGCCTGCCGGATTTCCGCCTCGCGCAGATCGCCGTCGAGATCGGTGGCGACCAGCAGCCTTGCGCCGGAAAGCGGCAGGCCGGCGGCCATATGCGCGCCCTTGCCGCCCGACAGCACCCAGCGCGGCGCCTCGCCCTTGCGGCGCAGGCCGACGCGATCCGGGTAGGCGAGCGCCGCCATCTGGCCGAGGCTCAGCTTCGGCGCGGCCCCGGCGGGGATGGCGCGGGCGAGGCGTTTCGCCTCGGCCCGGATACGCTCGATGGTGGGGCGGTGCGGGACATGGCCCGCACGCTCCACCTTGCCGGGATCGGCGATGGCGGCCATCCGCGGCGCGAGATCGGGCGGCGCGCCGCGCAGTGGATCGCGTTCGGCCAGCAGCGCGGCGAGGGGGGCAGCCTCCGCCCCGGCGCGCAGCAGCATATGGCCGAGGCGGGGATGCAGCGGCAGCGCGGCCAGCGCGCGGCCGTGATCGGTGATGCGCCCCGCTTCCAGCGCCTGAAGATCGGCGAGCAGCGCCCGCGCCTCGGCCAGCACGCCGGGATGCGGCGGGGTGAGGAAGGGCAGATCGGCCGACCCCCAGAGCGCCAGTTCCAGCGCAAGCCCGGTCAGGTCGCCCGCCGCGATCTCGGGCGGCGGGAAGGGCAGGAGGCCGCCTTCCTCGCCCTTCGACCACAGGCGATAACAGGTGCCCGCCGCCACCCGGCCGGCGCGGCCGCGGCGCTGCTCGGCCTCGGCCCGCGTGACGCGCTCGGTGACGAGGCGCGACATGCCGGAGGGCGCGTCGAAACGGGCGCGGCGCGCCCGGCCGCCATCGACCACCACGCGGATGTCGGGAATGGTGAGCGAGGTCTCGGCGATGGAGGTGGCGAGCACGATCTTGCGCAGCCCCGGCGCGGGCGGGGCGAGGGCGGCGCGTTGGGCGGCGAATTCCATCGCGCCGAAAAGCGGGCGGATCTCGCAGCCTTTCAGCCCCTTCAGCAGGGCCTCGGTGCGGCGGATCTCGCCCTCGCCGGGCAGGAAGGCGAGGATGCCGCCCTCGGGGCATTCCTCCGCCGCCCGCATGATGAGCGCGGCCAGCGCCGGTTCGAACCGGGCGCGGGGCTCCAGCGGGCGGGGCAGCCAGCGGGTTTCCACCGGGAAGGCGCGGCCCTCCGAGGTGACGAGCGGCGCGTCCCCCATCAGCGCGGCGACCGGGGCGGCGTCGAGCGTGGCGGACATCACGACCAGCAGCAGGTCGTCGCGCAGCGCCCCGCGCACCTCCAGGGCCAGCGCGAGGCCGAGATCGGCGTTCAGGCTGCGCTCGTGGAATTCGTCGAAGATCAGCGCGCCGATGCCGTCGAGCCCGGGGTCGGATTGCAGCATCCGGGTGAGGATGCCTTCGGTGACGACCTCGATCCGGGTCGTGCGGCCGACCTTGGCTTCGCCCCGGATGCGGTAGCCGACGGTCTGGCCCACCGGCTCGCCCAGCGTTTCGGCCATGCGCTCGGCGGCGGCGCGGGCGGCGAGGCGGCGGGGCTCCAGCATGACGATGCGGCCGGGGGCGAGGCCGGCCTCCAGGAGCGCCAGCGGCACGCGGGTGGTCTTGCCGGCGCCGGGCGGCGCCTGCAACACCGCCTGCCCGCCGGCGCGGAGCGCGGCGATCAGCGCGGGAAGGGCGGCGTCGATGGGCAGGGCGTGGGTCATGGCCGGGGTTATTGCCGGGCGCGGCGGGTGAGGCAAGCCCCCGCCGCGCCCGGCCGGGCCTTGTTGCGCAGGGGCTGGGGGACGTGTATCACGCTTGGCGGCAGAACGCCGCCGCGAGGCGGAAGGCAAAGGGAGTTCAGGATGCGTCGAGTTGTGGTCACGGGTCTGGGAATGGTCACGCCGCTGGCTTGCGGGGTGGAGGAGACCTGGAGGCGACTGATCGACGGCCAGTCCGGCGCGGGGCCGATCACCCGCTTCGACACCGCCAATGTGGTGACGAAATACGCCTGCGAGATCCCTTTCGGCGACGGGTCCGACGGCACGTTCAATCCCGACGACTGGATGGAGCCGAAGGAGCGCCGCAAGGTGGACGACTTCATCCTCTACGGCATGGCGGCGGCCGTGCAGGCGGTGCGGGATTCCGGCTGGGCGCCGGAGGACGAGGAGGGCCGGCTGCGCACCGGGGTGATGATCGGCTCCGGCATCGGCGGGCTGACCTCGATCGCGGAGACGGCGGTGCTCATCAAGGAGAAGGGGCCGAAACGGGTCAGCCCGTTCTTCATTCCCGGCTCGCTCATCAACCTGATCTCGGGGCAGGTGTCGATCCGCTTCGGCTTCAAGGGGCCGAACCATGCGGTTGTCACCGCCTGCTCGACCGGCGCCCATGCCATCGGCGACGCGGCGCGGCTCATCATGCTGGGCGATGCCGATGTGATGGTGGCGGGGGGCGCCGAGGCGCCGATCTCGGA
>JBDHSR010000336.1:0-3964 GCA_039808305.1 Gemmobacter sp.
AGCGGCGCGCCGGGCCGGGCGCAGGATCTTGCCGCCCGCACGCTGCATCTGCGGGCCGACCGTCCGGCGGCGGCGGGACGGATCGACTTCACCCAACCCGCCGGGCGTGTGGCGGCGCTGGTGCGCGCGCTGGATCACGGCAGCTACTGGAACCCGCTGACCTGCGCCAAGCTCTGGGACGGCGCGCGTTATGTCGTCGCGGGCGGGGCCGAGGTGGCGCCGGGCACCGGGCGGCCGGGGCAGGTGCTGGCGGCGTCGGAGGAGGCGGTAACGGTGGCCTGCGGCGCGGGCGCGGTGCGGCTGACCCGGCTGACCTGCCAGAAGGGCTTTCCGGTTTCCGGCCTGTCGCTGCCCGATCCGTTGGTCTCCCCCGGTCCGGCCGAGGCGCTGACCGAAACGCTGGCGCGGGTGGCGCCGCATGAACCGGCGCTGCGCAAGACGCTGCTGACGCTCGACCCGGCGGAGCTTGCGGCGACGCCGGCCACCGGCCCGGCGCGGTGGGAGCGGGTGAGCCTCGCCTTGCCGTCGCAGGCTTTGGCCGCTTTGGGCGCGGTGCGGCTGGCGGGCAAGGCCGAGGCCGATCTGGCCTATGGGGTGGACGAGCCCCACGGCATCCTGTCCTACTGGACGCCCCTGCGCATCCGCGCCGAGGGCCCGCTGCCCGAGGCGCTGGCCCAGGCCGAGGCCGCGCTGACCAGGGTGCAGCCCTTTGCGCTCGACCTGCTGGCGCGCGACCGGCGGCTGTTCGGGCTTGCCCCCCCGGCTATCGGAATCGGCCCTGCGCCGGTGCCGGGCACGGTGGTGACACTCGCCCCCGACGCGCTACATTACGATGCCGCCCGGCTCGACCCTGCGCAGGCCATGGCGCTGGCCGCCCGTCTGACCGCCTTCGCCGCTGCCGCGCAGGGCGATGCGGCGGTGGAAACGCTGCCGGTGCTGACCGAAACCGAACGCGAGGCCGCGCTGGAGGCCCCGAACCGGACGGAAAAAGCGTATGATTCGAACCTCTGCCTGCATCAGGCCTTCGAGGCGCAGGTCGCCGGCAGCCCCGATGCCACAGCCGTGGTGTTCGAGGGCCAGAGCCTGACCTATGCGCAACTGAACGCCCGCGCCAACCGCGCCGCGCATGTGCTGGCCGGGATGGGCGTGGCGCCCGGCGCGCTGGTTGGGCTGCATGTCACCCGCTCGCTCGACCTGCTGGTCGGGGCGCTGGCGATCCTGAAGGCGGGCGGCGCCTATGTGCCGATGGACCCGGCCTATCCGACCGAGCGCACCGCGCTGTTCATCGAGGACAGCCTCTGCCCGGTGATCGTGACGCAGGCCGCGCTGGAACCGGCCTTGCCGTCGCATGGCGCGCAGGTGCTGTGCCTCGATACCGACGGCCGGCTTGGCCTCGCGCCCGAGACGAACCCGCAAAGCGGCGTCGCCGCGTCGGATCTCGCCTATATGATCTACACCTCCGGCTCCACCGGCCGCCCGAAAGGGGTGATGATCGAGCATCGCAATGTGGCGAATTTCTTCGCCGGGATGGATGACCGGATCGACCATGCGCAGGGCGGCGTCTGGCTCGCCGTCACCTCGCTTTCGTTCGACATCTCGGTGCTGGAACTGTTCTGGACGCTGGCGCGCGGCTTCAAGCTGGTGCTGACCTCGGACGAGAACCGGGCGCTGGTGTCGAACGGCCGCATCGGTTCGGCCAGAGGGATGGAGTTCTCGCTTTACTACTGGGGCAATGACGACGGCGCCGGGCCGAAGAAATACGAATTGCTGCTGGAGGGCGCGAAATTCGCCGACAGCCACGGCTTCTGCGCGGTCTGGACGCCGGAGCGGCATTTCCACGCCTTCGGCGGGCCCTATCCCAACCCGGCGGTGACCGGCGCCGCGGTGGCGGCGGTGACGCGCAATATCGGCGTGCGGTCTGGCTCGGTCGTGCTGCCCTTGCACCATCCGGCGCGGGTGGCCGAGGATTGGGCGGTGATCGACAACCTGACCAATGGCCGGGCCGGGCTGGCGGTGGCCTCGGGCTGGCAACCCGACGATTTCGTGCTGCGCCCCGAGAACACGCCACCGAACAACCGCGCCGCGATGTTCGAGGGGATCGAGCAGATCCGCCGGCTCTGGCGCGGCGAAAAGGTGGATTTCCCGACGAAAACCGGCACTTTCGGCGTGCTGACCCAGCCCCGCCCGGTCTCGAAGGAGCTGCCGGTCTGGATCACCACCGCCGGCAATCCGGCGACCTGGCGCGAGGCGGGCGAGATCGGCGCGCATGTGCTGACCCATCTTCTTGGCCAGAGCATCGAGGAGGTCGCGGGCAAGATCGCCATCTATCACGCGGCGCTGCGCAAGGCGGGCCATGATCCGGCCGACTTCAAGGTCTCGCTGATGCTGCACACCTATGTCGCGCGCGACCGAGAGCAGGCGCGGCGGGTGGCCGAGGGGCCGATGAAGGCCTATCTCGGCGCGGCGGTCGGGCTGGTGAAGCAATACGCCTGGGCCTTTCCGGCCTTCAAGAAGCCGCAGGGCATCGAAAAGCCCGACGACATCGACCTGCGCACCCTTTCGGGCGACGAGGCGGCGGCGATCCTCGATTTCGCCTTCCAGCGCTATTTCGAGGAATCGGGCCTGTTCGGCACGGTCGAGGATGCGCTGGACCGGGTGGAGCAACTCAAACGCATCGGCGTGACCGAGGTGGCTTGCCTCATCGACTACGGCATCGCGCCCGAGGCGGTGATGGAGGGGCTTTATCCGCTGGCCGAGGTGCTGCGGCGCGCCAATGCCGGCGGGCAACCGGCGGCGGACGATTTCTCGATCGCGGCGCAGATCATCCGCCACGGCGTCACGCATCTGCAATGCACGCCGTCGATGGCGCGGATGATCCTGATGAACGACGAGGCGGGGGCGGCTTTGGCCGGGGTCAAGACCCTGATGCTGGGCGGCGAGGCGCTGCCGGGCGCCTTCGTGCGCGATCTGCGCAAGGTGACCGGGGCGAAGATCCTCAACATGTATGGGCCGACCGAGACGACGATCTGGTCCACCGTGGAAGAGGCGGGCGAGGGGGAGGGCGTGGTCAATATCGGCACCGCCATCGCCAATACCCGCGTCTATGTGCTGGACGACCGGCAGCAGCCGGTGCCGCCCGGCATGGCGGGCGAATTGTGGATCGGCGGCGACGGGGTGGCGCGCGGCTATTGGCAGCGGCCCGACCTGACGGCGGAACGCTTCCTGCCCGATCCTTTCGCGGGTGGGCGGATGTATCGCACCGGCGATCTGGTGCGGCTGCGCCCGGATGGCAAGCTCGATTACCTCGGGCGGGCGGATTTCCAGGTGAAGCTGCGCGGCTACCGGATCGAGCTGGGCGAGATCGAAAGCCGGTTGGAGGATCTGCCGGGCGTCACGCAGGCCGTGGTTCTGGCGCGCGAGGATCAGCCGGGCGACCTGCGGCTGGTGGCCTATCTCACCGGCACGGCGACCGAGGCGGCCTTGCGCCCCGCGCTGGCGGCGGTGCTGCCGGAGCATATGATCCCCGCGCATTTCGTGCGGCTCGACGCCTTCCCGCTGACGCCGAACCGCAAGGTCGACCGCAAGGCGCTGCCCGCGCCGGTGGCGGCGGCCGCGCCGGTGGCCCATGTCGCGCCGGAGGCCGGGTTGCAGGCGCAGATCGCCGCCGTCTGGCAGAAGGTGCTGAACGTGCCGAAGGTGGGGGCGAAGGACAATTTCTTCGCCTTGGGCGGCCATTCGCTGCTGGCGGTGCAGGCGCATCGCGAGTTGCGCGACGGGCTGGGGCTGACCAAATTGTCGATCACCGACATCTTCCGCTTCCCGGTCCTGTCGGCGCTGGCCGCCCATCTGGAGGGTGGGGCGAAGCCCGCCAATGCCCCTGCCGCGCCGCAGCCCGCCAATGACCGGGCGGATGCGCGGGCCGAGGCGATGGCGCGGCGCCGGGCGATGCGGGCCGGGCTGAATG
>JBDHSR010000337.1:0-3933 GCA_039808305.1 Gemmobacter sp.
GCGAGCCGCGCGATGCCCGGCCCCTCCGGCCCGAAGCCGACCAGCACACAAGGAACACCCGCCGCCGCCGCCGTCTTACGGTCGGTCTCGGTATCGCCGACCAGCAGCGAGCGCGCCGGATCGCCGCCCGCCCGTGTGACCGAGGCGCGGTAGGGCGCCGCGTCGGGCTTGCGGGTGGCCAGCGTATCGGCGCCGATCAGGCTGCCGAACAGATCGCGGATGCCGAGCCGGCGGGTCAGCGTCTCGGCCAGCCCCTCGGGCTTGTTGGTGCAGATCGCGGTGGCGTAGCCCGCACGGCGCAGCGCCTCCACCGCCTCGGCCGCGCCGGGATAGAGCCGGGTATGGATGTCGATCGCGCCGGCATAGGCGGAAAGCAGCACGGGATATTGCGCATCCACCTGCGCCTCGTCCCCCGCGCCGAGCCGCGAGAGGCCCAGCCGCAGCATCGCCCGCCCGCCCTGGAAGGCGGTCGGCGCATCCGCCGCCGGGTCGAGCAGGTCGCCATGGCCCATCCCCCGGAAACAGGTATTCGCCGCCGCGATCAGATCGGCCGAGGTATCGGCCAGCGTGCCGTCCAGATCGAAAACCACCGTGCGCATCGGATTGAAACCTGCCGTAAGGATGTGTGATGGCGCGAGGCTTGCGCCCGCAGGCCACCGGGTTAAAACGGGCGCTGCTTGAAGGAAAGGGGTTTCATGCCGGTCTCTCTCGTCATTCTGGCCGCCGGTCAGGGCACGCGGATGAATTCCGACCTGCCGAAAGTGCTGCACAAGGTCGCCGGGGCCCCGCTTCTGCATCACGCCCTGCGGGCGGGGGCGGCGCTCGGGCCGGAGCGGGTGGTGGTGGTCGCGGGCCACGGCGCCGAGGCGGTCTCGGCCGCCGCGCGGGCCTGGGACGAGAACTGCGGGATCGTGGTGCAGGCCGAACAGCTCGGCACCGCGCATGCCGTGGCGCAGGCCGCGCCGCTGCTGGCCGGCGCTGCGGGCGATTGCGTGGTGCTTTATGGCGACACCCCCTTCATCCGCCCGGAAACGCTGGAGGCGATGCTGGCGGCGCGGGCGCGCCACGGCGTCGTGGTGCTGGGCTTCGAGGCGCGCGATCCGGGCCGCTACGGCCGGCTGATCGCGCAGGGCGAGGCGCTGGAGCGGATCGTGGAATTCAAGGACGCCACGGATGAGGAACGCGCGATAACCCTCTGCAATTCCGGGGTGATCTGCGCCGATACCGCAACGCTCCTCAGCCTGGTGGCCGAGGTCGGCAATGCCAATGCCGCGGGCGAATACTACCTCACCGACATCGTGGAACTGGCCCGCGGGCGCGGCCTCTCGGCCGGGGTCGTCACCTGCGACGAGGCCGAGACGATGGGCGTCAACACCCGCGCGCAACTGGCCGAGGCCGAGGCCGCCTTCCAGGCCCGCGCCCGCGCCGAGGCGCTGGAGAACGGCGTGACCCTCACCGCGCCGGAGACGGTGTTCCTCGCGCTCGACACCGTGATCGGGCGCGACGCGATCATCGGGCCGAACGTGATCTTCGGCCCCGGCGTCACCATCGAGAGCGGCGCCGAGATCCGCGCCTTCTGCCATCTGGAGGGCTGCCATGTCAGCCGGGGCGCCGATGTCGGCCCCTTCGCCCGGCTGCGCCCCGGCGCGGAACTGGCCGAGCATGTCCATGTCGGCAATTTCGTCGAGATCAAGAACAGCATCCTCGACGAGGGGGTGAAGGTCGGCCACCTGACCTATCTCGGCGATGCCGATGTGGGCGAAGGCAGCAATATCGGCGCCGGCACCGTCACCTGCAATTACGACGGGGTGGCGAAGCACCGCACCCGGATCGGCAAGCGGGTCTTCGTCGGCTCCGACACGATGCTGGTGGCGCCGGTGACGCTGGGCGACGACGCGCTGACCGGCTCGGGCTCGGTCATCACCGAGGACGTGCCGGCCGAGGCGGTGGCGCTGGGGCGCGCCCGGCAGGTGGTGAAGCCCGGCCTCGCGCCGAAGTTGCTCGAAATATACAGGGCCGCGAAGGCCCGACGGCAGAAGGACGCCTCGTGATGTGCGGTATCGTCGGAATCCTGGGCAAACATCAGGTCGCCCCGCAACTGGTCGAGGCCCTGAAGCGGCTGGAATATCGCGGTTATGACAGCGCCGGCATCGCCACGGTGAACGAGGGGCGGCTGGACCGCCGCCGCGCGGTGGGCAAGCTGGTCAACCTGTCCGACCTGCTGGTGCATCAGCCGCTGGCCGGGCGTTCCGGCATCGGCCATACCCGCTGGGCCACCCATGGCGCGGCCACCGTCGCCAATGCCCATCCGCATCGCGCCGGGGCGGTGGCGGTGGTGCATAACGGCATCATCGAGAATTTCCGCGAATTGCGCGCCGAGCTGGCCGCGCGCGGCCACGGTTTCGAATCCGAGACCGACAGCGAGGCGCTGGCGGTGCTCATGCAGGACGAGATGGCGCGCGGGCTGGGCCCGGCGGAGGCGATGGCGGCGATCCTGCCGCGCCTGCACGGCGCCTTCGCGCTGGCCTTCCTCTTCGAGGGCGAGGAGGATCTGCTGATCTGCGCCCGCAAGGGCAGCCCGCTGGCGATCGGCCATGGCGAGGGCGAGATGTTCATCGGCTCCGACGCCATCGCGCTGGCGCCGATGACCGACCGCATCACCTATCTCGACGAAGGCGACTGGGCCGTCCTCACCCGCGCCGGCGCCGAGATCTTCGACGCCGCCGGCCGCCGCGCCAACCGCGCGATGACCCGCATCCAGATCGACGCCGCGCGGATCGAGAAGGCGGGCTACAAGCATTTCATGGCCAAGGAGATCGCCGAACAGCCGGTGGTGCTGGCCGACGCGCTGCGCCACTATGTCGGGGACGGCGGGCTGAACCTGCCCGCCGACCTGGATTTCTCGACGGTGGAGCGGATCACGCTGGTCGCCTGCGGCACCGCGCATTACGCCTGCCATGTGGCGAAATACTGGTTCGAGAGCCTCGCCGGCCTGCCCTGCGACATCGACATCGCCTCCGAGTTCCGCTACCGCGAGCCGCCCTTGTCGGACAGGGGCTGGGCGCTCTTCGTCAGCCAGTCGGGCGAGACGGCGGATACGCTGGCCGCGCTGCGCTACGCGAAGGAGCGGGTGGCGCGGGTGCTGTCGGTGGTGAACGTGCCGACCTCCTCCATCGCGCGGGAAAGCGATCTGGCGCTGCCGATCCTCGCCGGGGTCGAGGTGGGCGTGGCCTCGACCAAGGCCTTCACCTGCCAGCTCGCCGTGCTGCTGCTGCTCGCGCTGAAGGCGGGGGCGGATCGCGGCCGGCTGAGCCCCGACCAGCTCGCCGGCAGGCTCGCCGATCTGCACCAGCTTCCCGGCCTGATGAACCACGCGCTCGGCCTCGCCGATCCCATCGAGGCGCTGTCGGGACAACTGGCCGAGGCGCAGGACGTGCTGTTCCTCGGGCGCGGGCCGATGTATCCGCTGGCGCTGGAGGGCGCGCTGAAGCTGAAGGAGATCAGCTACATCCATGCCGAGGGCTATGCCAGCGGCGAGCTGAAGCACGGCCCCATCGCGCTGATCGACAACCGCGTGCCGGTGATCGTGCTGGCCCCCCGCGACGCGCTGTTCGAGAAGACCGTCTCGAACATGCAGGAGGTGATGGCGCGCCACGGCAAGGTGCTGCTGCTGTCGGACGCGGCGGGGGTGGCCGAGGCGGGCGCGGGCTGCTGGCAGACCCTCACGCTGCCGCAGGTGCCCGACATGCTGGCGCCGATCCTCTACGCGCTGCCGGCACAGCTTCTGGCCTATCACACCGCCATCGCCAAGGGCACGGATGTCGACCAGCCGCGCAATCTGGCGAAATCGGTGACGGTCGAGTGATGCGGCCGGGCGGGCGGGAACCGCTCCCGGTCGCGGCGCAGGGCGCGATGCGGCGGCGGGCGGCCCGG
>JBDHSR010000338.1:0-3921 GCA_039808305.1 Gemmobacter sp.
TCAACGACATGCTGATGGCGCTGTTCTTCGCCATCGCCGCCAAGGAGGTGTGGGAGGCGGTGATCCTCTCCGGCGGCTGCTTGCGCGGGAAAAAGGCGCTGACGCCGCTGATCGCCACGCTGGGCGGGATGGTGGGGCCGGTCGTGGTCTATCTGGGGCTGGCGGCGGCCTTGGGCATCCTGGCCGAGGTCGGGCGCGGCTGGGCGATCCCGACCGCGACCGATATCGCGTTCTCCTATCTGGTCGGGCGTATCGTGTTCGGCGCGCGCCACCCGGCCATCGGGTTCCTTTTGCTGCTGGCCATCGCCGACGATGCCGGCGGGCTGGCCATCTTGGCGATCTTCTATCCCACCGGCGAGGTGGTGCCGCTGTGGCTGCTGATGTCGGTCTTCGCCGCCGTGGCGGTGTGGCTGCTGGCCAGCTGGCTGCCGCGGCGCATGGACCGGCACAAGCAGGACCGCCCCAACTCGACCTGGACGCGCAAGGCGCTGGGGGCCTGGCCCTATATCATCGCCGGCTGCATCAGCTGGTATGCCTTCTACCGCGCCGGGCTGCATCCGGCGCTGGGCCTGCTGCCCATCGTCCCGGCCATCCCCCATGCCGAGCGCGACTTCGGCATCTTCGCCGACGAGGAGCGCTATTCCACCGACCTGCTGAACACCATGGAGCATGCGCTGAAGACGCCGGTGCAGGTGATCCTGTGCGCCTTCGGCCTGGTCAATGCCGGGGTGGAATTCGGTGCGATCTCGGCGCCGACCTGGCTGGTGCTGGCGGGTCTGGTGATCGGCAAGCCGCTGGGGATCACGCTGTTCGGCTGGTTCGCGGCGGATGTGATGCGGCTGGGCATGCCCGAGGGGATGAGCCTGCGCGACCTGCCGGTGGTGGGCTGCGTGGCGGCGATCGGCTTCACGGTGGCGCTGTTCGTGGCCTCGGTGGCCTTCCCGGCCGGGCCGGTGCAGGACGCGGCCAAGATGGGGGCGCTGTTCAGCCTCGGCAGCGCGGTGATCGCGATCATCGCCGGGCGTCTCGCCGGAATTCGGCGCGTGAACTGACGGGCGGGGGCGTCCGCGCCCCCAAGCCCCGCCGGGGGGCACCACCCGCAGGATCGGCAGGTGGTGCGTGGCGCGCGGGCGATGAAGCCCTCGTCATCACAGACGAAGAGCACCGTCCCGCCCTCGGCCGCAAAGCCGCCGATCAACCGCGCCGGATCTCATCCAGGATCAGCAGGCGCGGGCGAGGGGCGAGGGCGCCGGCCACGGCGATCCGCCCCCTACGCAACCAGCCGCAGGCGGTGGCGCGCGCCGGGCTGCGGGCGCAAACGATAGGCGGACAACCCGCTGCGCTCCGCCCCGCAGACGACGAGGCCCGCCGCATCGGCGGTCCATTCGCCCTGCCCCGGCTGCGGCGGAATGAGGCCATAGGGCGACAGCGGCGCGGCGCCGGGCCGGCGCGCATGGCCCCAGGGCCGGGCGCGGCCATCGGTGCCGCGCATCGCCGCCTCCCATTCGTCGGAGGTCGGCAGGCGCCAGCCGAGGCGGCGCCAATGCTCCAGCAGCGCCGGCAGTTCGGCCTCGGTCGCGCCCGGTCCCGGCAGCGGGCGGGTCATGATGTGGAAGGCCCGCGCCGGGGTCCAGCGGCGCACCGGGTTGGGCAACCCGCCCCGCCGGTCGTCGCCCAGCCAATGCGGCCGACAGGCGACCGGCCGCGCCGGGATGCCGTCGGGGGCCATGATCGGGACGCCGGGCGCGGGTGGCGGCTCGACGCGGGCGGCGACCCGCATGGCGATGGCATCGACGCGCTCCTCGCCCAGGACCGAACGCCACAGCCGGTTGCGCGGCGATTCGTCAGGCCCGGGCCGGCCGCCGTCCAGCGTGGCGAGGCCGGCACGCTGGATCGCCAGCGCCAGTTCCCGCGTGTGGCGGTCATCCTCCGGGCGATGACAGCGGGCGGCGGCCAGCGCCGGGCGCAGCCGCACAAGGCCCAGCCGCGCCGCGCCAATGGCGGCGGCCAGCGCCAGCTCCGGGTCGTGCGCCGCCAGCGCCGCCTCGATCAGGGGTTCAGCATGGGCTTGGTCGTGCGCGATGCACCATTTCAGCGCCCCCAGCGGCGGGATCCCGGTCGGCCCGGCGGCGCGACCAGCCGGCCGGCCCCCAGTCATGGGCTCGGCATCGGCGGGGTCGCCAGCGGGCCGGTTCGGTCCCCTCCGCGAGGGAATGCCGGCCGGTTCGGCGTCCCGGCCAGCCGGTGTCCTCCCCATTGCGGGATCGGCGTCAACGGCAGCATCGGTGGACCGTTCCCGCCCCTTAGGCAGCGAATCGGAGGCCAGCCTCGCGGCGGCGCGCAGCAGCGGCGGGCGCAAGGCAGGGCTGGTTCGCTCGGCAGCGTCGAGGATGGCGCCATGCACGTGCACGGCACGCAGACCCAGCGCCACCGCCGCCAGCGCGCCGCACAACACCCGGTCCTCGGCCTCCGAGGCGATCAGCGCGGCGATGTCGGCCTCGCGCAGATCCGGCAGGCCCTCCGGCGCGGGGCCGGTCAGCAGGCGCAGGCCGATGGCGGGGTTGAAGCTGTAGTCCAGCGCCGCGCCGGGTTTCTCGAACCGCGCCAGTTCCGGCTCTCCCGGCCGCAGCGGCGGCAGCAGGCCGGGCAGGTCCATGCGCCGCCAGCCCTCGGCGGCCAGACGCGCGGCCAGATGCGCGAAGGTGAAATCGGGGGCGAGGACGCGGGTGGTCATCCGCGCACGGCCGCGCGCAGGCCGTCCAGCACCCGCGGGGCCGCCTGCCCGCCCAGCACGCAGCCCATGGCGCGGGCGGCGAAGATCAGGTCCAGCATGCTGCCCTGCCCGGCGGCGATCAGGCGCGGAACATGGTCGCGATAGCTGTCCCAGGCCGCCGCCACGTCACCCGGCGCGGCGCGACGGGCGATGGCGCGGGCGATCCGCACCTGCGCATGCTGCACGTTCGCGCCGGACGCCGCGCCAGCTTTCTGCGGCGGGGCCAGTTCGGGTAGAAACGCGTCCAGCCCCTCCACCACGCCGAAACCCAGATGCGCCCAGATGGCGGTGCGGAGATCGCCCGGCGCCTCGAAATCGTGGAGCGCCCGCAGCAGGCGCGGCGCGGCGCCGGCATCCGCCGGCAAGGGCGTGCGGGTCATTTCCGCCATGGCGATCAGCCCCAGCGCCGCCAGACCGGCCCTCGGCAGCATCCCCGCGCCGTCCCGCGCGATGTCTCCGACCCAAGGCGCCAGCTCTGCAAGCTGCTCGGCCGCCACGGCCGCATCCCCCAGCACCAACGTATAGGCGATGGCCTCGGCGCAGGACTGGAAAGGCGTGGCGAACAGCAGGCCCTCGGCCGGCTTGCCCGCAATCTCGGCATGGAAATAGTCGAAGCCGCGCCGATCCGCGGCAGGGCTGGCGGCGCGGCGGGCCAGCAACGCCGTCCATGTCATGGGAACCGGGGGGGTATCGCTGGTCATGGCCGTCCTTTCGAGGGTCTCCGTCGCGCCCGCCTAGCGCACATCCTGCAGCGGTATCAGCCGGCGCAGCGCCTGTCGCCCCCCGGGCGTGCGGCGCAGATGCGCGGTGACCGCGTCCAGCACCGCCTGCCGCTGCGCCGGGCCGAGGTCGCCGAGGTCCAGCGCCAGCGTCAGGTCGGCATGAAAGCCGTTCGGCAGCAGCGCGCGCCGGGTCAGGCGGTCCGCGATCTCGGCCGAAAGGCGGTCGAGCGCCTCGCCCTGCGCCTCGGACGACCCCACCCTGCGGATGTCCAGCGGGTTGCCCGAGCCGTCCAGGAACCGCATCGGCGAGCCGTAGAAGTCGATCGGCTCGGGAATGCCGCGCAGATGCGGATGGGTGTTGGCGATGCGCACGGCCTCCAGCGCGGCGGCGGCCTCGCGCATGAAGGCGGGGTCGATCGGGGCCGC
>JBDHSR010000339.1:0-3917 GCA_039808305.1 Gemmobacter sp.
GGGTTCGGCGCCTCGTAGCCGAGCGAGGGCGGGATCTGCCGGTGATGCAGCGACAGCGCCACCTTGATCAGGCTCGCCACCCCGGCGGCGGTATCGAGATGGCCGATATTGGTCTTGACCGAGCCGATGCGGCAGGTGCCCACGGTCCGCACGCTTTCCGCGAAGCCCTGGGTCAGCGCGGCCACCTCGATGGGATCACCCAGATAGGTGCCGGTGCCATGGCATTCGATGTAATCCACCGTATCGGCGGTCACACCGGCGATCGCCTGCGCCTCGGCCACGCAGCGCGCCTGCCCCTCGACCGAAGGCGCGAGGTAACCGGCCTTCGCCGCACCGTCGTTGTTGACTGCCGAGCCCTTGAGGATCGCCCAGATATGATCGCCGTCGCGCACCGCGTCCACCGCCCGGCGCAGCACCACGCAACCGGCGCCGGAGCCGAACACGGTGCCCTGCGCCCGATGGTCGAAGGCGTGGCAATGGCCGTCGGGCGACAGGATCTCGCCCTCCTGATGCAGATAGCCGCGGCCATGCGGCAGCTCGATGGTCACGCCGCCCGCCAGCGCCATGTCGCATTCGCCGTTCAGCAGCGCCTGCGCCGCGTAATGCACCGCGACGAGGCTGGTGGAGCACGCCGTCTGGATATTGATCGACGGCCCCTTGAGGTCGAAGATATGGCTCACCCGTGTCGACAGGAAATCCTTGTCATTGCCGGTATGGCGCAGCAGGAACATCCCCGTGCCGTCGACCAGATCGCGGTTGGAGCAGAGGTTGAAGTAGAAGTAACTCCCCATGCCGCAGCCGGCATAGACGCCGATGGCGCCCTTGAACCCCTCGGGGACATGGCCCGCATTCTCCAGCGCCTCCCACGCCACTTCGAGGAACTGGCGGTGCTGGGGGTCGAGGATCGCGGCCTCCTTCGGCGAGAAGCCGAAGAAATCCGCGTCGAACTGTTTGAAATCCTCGAGGATCGCGGCGGCGGGCACATAGTTGCGGGCGCGCAGCCGGGCCGGGCTTTCGCCATTGGCCAAAAGCTCCGCCTCGGTCAGGTGGCGGATGCTCTCGATCCCGTCGCGCAGGTTCCGCCAGTAGTCCGCAATGGACGGAGCGCCGGGCAAATGCGCCGCCATTCCGACAATGGCGATGTCGGTCTCGGCCGGGCCGTTCCTGTCCATCTCACGCTCCGTCATACTCACTTCCCGGCGGCTTCGCCCGTCATGGCCGAGTCCCCCGATATTCCGGGAGTTTAACGTAAACACGGGCTTGACGATACCGCAGGGGGAAGGGTGTGACGATCATCCCCCCCGGGGCGACAATGCCATGCTTTCGCCACATTCCCGCCCGCTTTGCCCCCGGATCTGGGCAGGGCGGCCCCCAAACCCCGGCGCCGGCGGCCAGGCGGCCAGATATTGGGCAGGCGGCGGGCAACAATCGCGGGGGTCAGATCACCGTGCGCAGCCCGGGGCGCGGCGCGGCGGCAAGGGACTCGCGCCGGGCCCGCGCCAGCCGCTCGGCCTGGCCGAGCAGCGCCCCCGCCATCAGCCAGCTCAGCGGCACCAGCGTCGCATTGGGCAGAAGGTCGACCAGGTTCGCCGCGTAGATCAGGCAGACCGCCGCCACGCTCCGCGTGAGCGCCACGCGCCGCCGCAGCGCCTCGCGCCCCATCAGGACCAGCGGCAGCACCAGCAGGCCGAATTGCGCGACATAACCCAGCCAGCCATAGATGCCGAGCACGATGATCCAGGCGCCGTCCGGGATGGTCAGCCGGTCGCCGGTCGTCGCGTCGAAGATCAGGTTGCGCCCGTAGCCGCCCCAGCCGAACCAGGGCCGCTCCGCCGCATGGGCCAGCAGCGCCTCCTCGTTGGCGACGCGGAAACCGAAGGATTGCGCCCGCTCGGCCGACACGCCCTCGGCGAAGGCGAGAATCTGGTCGAGCGGAATCAGATGCGCCCCGCGCAGCAGCGGATAGGCCAGCACCACCAGCGCCAGCCCCGCCGCGACGAGGATCTGGAGCCGCAGCGGCGCCAGCACCAGCAGCGGCGCCAGCAAGGCGGCATAGATCAGCGGGCCGAGCGACTTGCACAGCACCAGCACCGCGAACAGCCAGAGCGTCGCGAACAGCAGCGGCGGCCGCCGCTCCGCCGGGCCCTCGCGCAGCAGCGCCAGCGCGGCCATCGTCGCCATCATCGCGAAAAGCGCGACCCACAGGCCATGCGGCAGAAAGACGAAGGGCCGGAAGCCGCCGCCGCGCATCGCCTGCGCGAAATCGTGCTGGAAATAGCCGTAGACCATCACGTTGAGCTGCGGCGAGAGCCGGATTTCCACCAGCATCGGCAGCGAATAGGCCAGCCCGCCCAGCGCCAGCGCCACCAGCAGGCCGCGCACCGCCGCCTCCCCCGCAAGATAGCGGCGCGCGAGGAACCAGGGCAGCACCGCGATGGCCTGGTTGGCCACCACCGACAGGCTGTCGTAAAGCCGCATCCCCTGCACCTGGTCCGGCCCGCGCGGCAGGGCGTCGCCATTGGTCAGCACCGTGACGAAGGGCGACAGCACGAAAACCAGCATCAGGCCCCGCGCGATGCGGCTGTCGGGCAGGATCGGCAGCCGCTCCTTGCGGTGGAACAGCACCATCGCCAGCGCCATCAGCGGCGGGATGCTGTCCTTGCCGAGATCGGGAACCCCCGGCAGGTTGAAGGCGATGGCCGGCGGCAGCACGAGATAGGCGCCGAGGATGGTCCAGATCAGCGCCCGCTCCGGCGGCAGCCGCTGCCAGAGCGCCGCCGTGACCAACGGCCAGACGAGCAGCATGCCCCAGGCGATGATGTTCGGCGTGATCAGCGTTCCGTCTCCCGCATGGCGCCCCCGCCTCCCCCGCTACGCCAGACGGGGGCGGGCTGGCAAGGCGCGGCGGACGGAAACAGAGTGTTCCCCGTCCCGCCGCCGCGGTTGCGGCTGAAACCCCGCGCGATCCGTGCTAGAAGCGCGGCGATGGCCTTTTTTCCGTTTCCGGTGTCCTCCCGTGCAGTTCAGCTTTGCCGATACCACCATTCCCGTCAACGTGCCGCATGCCGCGGCGCTGCTGGCCGCCGTGCGCGCCCGGCTGGCCGCGCGCAAGGGGTTCGCGCTGGCGACGATCAACCTCGACCATCTGGTGAAGCTGGCCGCCGACCCGGCCTTCCGCGCCGCCTATGCCGCGCAGGATTTCGTGGTGGCGGACGGCAATCCGATCGTCTGGCTGTCGCGGCTGGCGGGGCGGCCGGTGCATCTGGTGCCCGGCTCCGACATGGTGCTGCCGCTGGCGCGGCTCGCCGCGCAGGCCGGCGTGCCGGTCGCGCTGATCGGCGCCACCGAGGCGGCGCTGGAGGGCGCGGCCTCGGCGCTGGCGGCGGCGGTGCCCAGCCTCGACGTGGCGCTGCGGCTGGCGCCGCCGATGGGCTTCGATCCGGCGGGGGCCGAGGCCGCGCGGATGCTGACGCTGCTGGAGACCGCCGGGATCGGGCTCTGCTTCCTCGCCCTCGGCGCGCCGAAGCAGGAGATGCTGGCGGCGCGCGGCCGGACGCTGGCGCCGCATGTCGGCTTCGCCAGCATCGGGGCCGGGCTGGATTTCCTCGCCGGCCACCAGACCCGCGCGCCGGACTGGGTGCAGCGGCTGGCGATGGAATGGGCCTGGCGCATGCTGTCGAGCCCGCGCCGGCTGGTGCCGCGCTACTGGGCCTGCGCGAAGCTGCTGCCGGGCGAGGCGCTGAAGGCATGGCGGCTGCGCCGCGCCGCCTGACCTCACTTGTATTCGATCAGCCCGCGCCGGCGCCCGGCCAGCCGGGCGAGGTGAAAGCCCAGCGCGCCCTGCGCCTCCGGCAGCTTGCCCAGCACGGTGAAGAGCGCGGCCTCGGCGCCAAGGCGCGGGATCAGCCGCACCACCT
>JBDHSR010000340.1:0-3911 GCA_039808305.1 Gemmobacter sp.
CATGGAGCGCGCGCTGGCCGAGACCAACCGGCGGCGCGAGAAGCAGGTGGCCTATAACGAGGCGCATGGCATCACGCCGCAGACCGTGAAGAAGAATGTCGAGGATGTGCTGGCCGGCCTGTGGCAGGGCGATACCGACATGGCGCGGGTCACGGCGAAGGTCGAGAAGCCGATGGTCGGCCAGAACCTCGCCGCGCATCTCGACGCGCTGCGGGCGCAGATGCGCAAGGCGGCCGAGAATCTCGAATTCGAGGAGGCCGCGCGGCTGCGCGACGAGGTGAAGCGGCTGGAGGCGGTGGAACTCGCCGTGGCCGACGATCCGTTGGCCCGGCAGGAGGCGGTGGAGGAAGCGGTGGCCGAGGCGGTGAAAACCTCGGGCCGCTCCACCGCCGGTCGGGCCGGGCAGCGCGGCGGCAACAAGCGGCGGAAACGCTAGGCGGCGCGGGCGGGAGCTTCCGGCAGGGCGGCCTCGAGCCAGAGCGCGCCGTCGCGATAGCCGCCCCGGATCAGCCGGTCGGGGCGGGTCGCGTCCGGGTAAAGCCCGGTCCAGTCGCGATAGCGGTCGTTGCTGACCACCGGAGCGTCCAGGTCCTGCGCCGCCTGAAGGATCACCGGGTCGGCCGGCTGCCCCTTGGCGACGACCAGCACCCTGTCGACCGGCAGCGCGAGCAGCCGGGCCAGATGCCGGTCATCCAGATAGCGGTCGGAAAGCTTGTATCCGGCATTGGCGTCGAAAACGACGCCGGGGGAAAACCCCTGCGCCGACAAATGCTCGATAACCTGAAGCAGCGGTTCCAGGCTCGGCGCGTTCTCGCGCCAATACATGACGTTCGATCCATCCACCACAACCCTGCGGGCAGGCGTCTTTTTGCCGTCGCGCATCCTGCGGGGCGGCATCCTGCCCGCCTTCGCGGACGGATCCGGCGCGGCCCCGCGCCGCGCCCGCAGCAGCAGGATCGCCGAAGCCAGCCCGGTGCAGACGCCGAGAAAGGCCAGATCGACCCAATACGGCTCCGACAGGATCAGCGGCAGCGCCATCAGGGCCAGCGACAGCGTGAGGATAAGGCGCAGGAACATCATCGCGGCATCCTGCCCGCCGAGATGGACAGCCTTGCGGCGGAAATCCGGCGGAAACCGGAAACCGGCCCGCGGACCATCCGCCTTCCAGACGCCATCGCGTCGCTTCTCATATTGCCGCGACCACGATCCCGGCTCAATCCACCCTCGGGCGCCGTCCTGTCCGGTGCCATCGCCCTTTCCCCTTTCTGCGCCCCCCGCAGGATCGCCGACAGAGGTGAAGAAAGCGTTACCGGCCGTCAGTAAACCGCCTGCACCTCATACATCACCGGCTCGAATCCCCTGCACAGGGTGTTGATATGGCGGTTTCTCTCGCGCATTTCGGCGCTGCGCAGCATGGCCTGGTAATCCTCGCGCCGCTGCCATTGCGAATAGTTGCAGATCCGGGTCTGCGCGTCGTTCATGTGCAGGCCCGCGCCGAGAAAGCCCGGCTGGTGGCGGATGAAGCTGGCATAGGCCTCCTCCAGCGCCTCGATCAGGTCATGGGCGGTGCCCGGGGTGACCTCGAAGGTGGTGATGACGGTCTGGCCTTGAAACTGCTTGCTGATCTCTGGCATGGTCGGGCTCCTCCCTATGGCGCAGGCTATCACCGGAACCGAAGGAAATCATGCGCTTCCTCGACCCCGATCATCCGTTCTTCGCGCGGGCATGGAGGCGCTGGCTGACCGCCCTCGCCCCGCTGGCCTGGGCGGCGGTGGAACTGGCGGCCGGCAATCCCGGCTGGGCGGCGCTGTTCGGCGCGGCGGGGGCCTATGCGGTCTGGATGCTCATCGTCGTCGGCCCTTCGGGCAGGTGATCCGCGCCCGCATCTCGCCGCTGTCGCCGGCGATGCTGGAGGGCAGCACGTCGCAGCCGGTGAGCCAGGGCACGATCTCGACCATGGTGGCGCGGATCCGGGCATGTTCGCCGGGCGCGGCCCAGCCGCGCCGGATCACCTCCACCCGGTTGCCCTTGCGGTAGACGACGTAGTCCCGCCCCTCGACAGTGGTTTCATGCCGGGCGCCGCCGAACATCAGCGGCGCAGGCTGGGCGCCGCAAGCGGCGCAGAACAACATGAGCAGCGGGATCAGCAGGCGTTCCATAGCCGCCAGCATCGCCCGGAAGGATTAAGCAAGGGTTAAGCCCTCAGGCGTCCGGCGTATCGGTATCCGCCTCGCCGCGTTCGAGCCGCAGCCGCGCCTCGGCCGCCAGCCGGGCATAGCGGCGGCGGAACTCGTCGAGCCGGTGCTCCTCCAGTTCCTCCAGGTCCAGCAAGGCGTTATGCGCCCCCTCGGTGACGCGGATCAGCTCGTCCAGCTTCACCTGGATCGCGGCGGTGTCGCGGTTCTGGGTGTTCTGGATCAGGAAGACCATCAGGAAGGTGACGATGGTGGTGCCGGTGTTGATGACCAGCTGCCAGGTGTCGGAAAAGCCGAAAACCGGCCCCGTCACCCCCCAGACCACGATCACCCCGACCGCGAGCAGGAAGGTCGTCTGCCGCCCCGACCAGCGCGAAACCGCCGTCGCCAGAGTGCCGAAGCCCCGCCTGTCCTTCTGTCGCGACATCGCCCGCCCCTCCCCGCTTCACGCCCCCGGCGCCGGCAATTCCCGCAGGATCACCTCGCTGCGGTGGCGGAACACCGCCTCGTCCTCGAAGCCGGCGCCGTCCTCGGCTGCCCGGCCGATCAGATCCGCCAGCCGCACCCGGTCGCGGTCGAGCGCCACCAGCGCCCCGACCAGCGCCGGCACGTCGCCGCGCGGCACCAGCAGGCCGCCGCCCGCCCCCGCGATCAGGTCGCGCGCGAAGGCGCCGTCGAAGCCGACCGGCGGCGTGGCCGAGACCAGCGCCTCGATCAGGCAGCGCGGGCTTTCCGGCGTCATGTGGCAGAACAGGAAGACATGCGCGGCGCGCAGCGCCTCGAACACCGCTTCGCGCTCGCGCACCATGCCGCGCAGGCGGATGCGGTCCTCCAGCCCCTCGGCGGCGATGCGGGCCCGCATCGCGTCGAACTCGCTGCCGGTGCCCAGCCACTCGGCCTCCAGATCGACGCCGGCGCGCAGGGCACCGATCACCGCCTCCAGCCAGGGCAGCGCGCCCTTCATCGGATCGGCCCGCCCGACATAGACCAGCCGCAGCCGCCCCCGCCCCGCCGCCGCCCGCTTCGCCGCCAGCGCCGCGACCGTCAGGTGATCGCCGCGCTTGAGGTGGATGTCATGCACCAGATGCGGGTTGCGGCTGAAGGGCGCGTAATGGTCGTAGGTCTCGCGGCCATGGAACAGGCCGAGCGCCGCGCGCCCGATCAGCGCCCGCTCCAGCCAGGCCATCGGTCGATGGGTCAGCCGGGCGCGCAGCCGGGCCTTCCAGCGCGGCGCCTCGCGCGCGTCATGGCGGGCGACCTCGGATTCGACGCGATCGGTCCAGACATAGAAGGGCCGGCCGAGCCGATGCGCCTGCCAGGCCGCCACCGCGCCCCAGTCGCCGACCAGCCCGCCGAGCGCGAAGCCCATCCGGTCGGCCCGCGCGATGGCGTCGCGGATCCTGCGGCGGGCGGCGGGCAAGGCGCGCAGGAATTGCAGCGGCCGCCAGGCCTCGGGCAGCGGGATGATCTCGATCCGCTCCAGCGCCGGGCCGACCTGCGACAGCGGCACCCAGGTCGGCGGCGGCGCGCCCGGCGAGAGCGGCATCAGGACCAGCAGACGCTCGAAATTCTCCGCCCAGAGGCGCAGCCCGTTGCAGGCCTGATCCTCGAGCAGGAGCGTGCCGTCGGGCGCGCGGAACAGCGGCACCGGCGCGTAGATCAGCAGACTGCCGGAACCGGGCCGCATGGAAACACTCCGTCAACCGCGCCAATCTG
>JBDHSR010000341.1:0-3894 GCA_039808305.1 Gemmobacter sp.
GAAGCCCCCCTCAAAGCCGCTGCGCCGCGAAGGTGTCGCATTGCCCCATGTCGCCCGATTCGTAGCCGCGCACGAACCAGCGCGCGCGCTGTTCCGAGGTGCCATGGGTGAAGGTATGCGGCATCGGCACCCGCCCCGCATTGCGCTGGAGCGTGTCGTCGCCGATCCGGTGCGCGGCGTTCACCGCCTCCTCCACATCGCCCGCCTGGAGCGAGCCGAACATCTCCTCGGCCCCGCGCGCCCAGATCCCCGACAGGCAATCGGCCTGCAACTCAATGCGCACCGAGATGGCGTTGCTCTCCGCCTCCGAGGCCTGCGCCCGCACCTGGTTGGCCTTGCCGAGGATGCCGAGCTGGTCCTGCACGCCATGCGCCACCTCATGCGCCACCACATAGGCGGCGGCGAAATCGCCCTGCGCGCCCAGCTCGCGCGCCATGGTCGAGAAGAAGGCGGTGTCGAGATAGATCTTGCGGTCGCCGGGGCAGTAGAACGGACCCGTCGCCCCGCTCGCGCTGCCGCAGGGCGACCCCGCCACGCCGGAATAAAGCACCAGCACCGGCGGCCGGTAGTCCTTGCCGACCTGCCGGGGGAAGACCTGCGCCCAGACCTCCTCGGTATCGGCCAGCACCACCGAGACGAACTCGCCCGCCTGCCGGTCCTCCTCCGACAGCGTGGCCTGCCCGCCCTGCCCCGCGCCCGGATCGCCTTGCAGGAGCGGCGTCACATCCACCCCGAAATAGGCGCCGGCCAGCAGGAGCAGCAGCGCGCCGACGCCGCCCACCGCCACGCCGCCGCCGCGCACGCCCTGCCCGCGGCGATCCTCGATGTTCCGGCTGCCCCGGCGCCCGCGCCACTCCATGATCACACTCCCTCACCCGTTTGTGAAACCCTAGCGCAAGCCGGGGGCCGGACGGAAGCCCCGCGACGGTCGGGCACGGCTTGACCTCCGGCCGCCGCTTGCGGCAAGAGCGGAAAGCCGCAACCCCGGGGGAGGTTCCATGTTCCGCGCGCTCTACGACTGGACGCTCCGCTGGGCGGGGTCGCGTCACGCGGGGCGGGCGCTGGGGGCGATCTCCTTCGTGGAAAGCTCGGTCTTTCCGATCCCGGCCGACGTGCTCTTCGTGCCGATGTGCCTGTCGCGGCCGGAACGCGCCATGCGCTACGCCTTCATCGCCACCGTCACCTCGGTCCTGGGCGGCATCCTCGGCTGGGCGATCGGGCTTTACTTCTTCGACCTGATCGCCCGCCCGGTGCTGGAGTTCTACGGCAAGCTCGCCGCCTTCGAGGCGTTGCGCGGCGAGACCGGCGAGGGCGCGATCCTGCTGATGCTGGTGACCTCGGGCCTCGCCCATCTGCCGCCGATGAAGGTGGTGACGATCCTGTCGGGGGTGCTGGCCTTCGATCTGAAACTGTTCGTCCTGTCCGCCATCGTGGCGCGCGGGGCGCGCTTCTACCTGCTGGCCTGGCTGTTGCAGCGCCATGGCTGGGCGATCCTCGGCTTCATCGAGAAACGGCTGCCCTGGATCGCGGCGGGCGGCTGCCTCGCGCTGGCGGGGCTGTGGTTCGGCCTGAAGGCGATCTGACAAAGCGGAGACATTCCATGACGCCGACAAGACAACAGATGCTCGTCGCGGTGGCGGCCGGCGGTTCGGCGCTGCTGCTGGCCGGCGCGCTGGCCTTCCAGTATCTCGGCGGGCTCGCGCCCTGCGCGCTCTGCATCTGGCAGCGCTGGCCGCATCTCGCCGCGGTGGCGATCGGCCTGGCCGCCCTCGCCTTCGGCGGGCGGGCGCTGCCGCTGCTCGGCGCGCTGGCCGCGCTGACCACCGCCGGGCTCGGCCTGTTCCACATGGGGGTCGAACTGCATTGGTGGGAGGGGCTGGCCTCCTGCTCGGGCGGCTCCATCGCCGGGCTCAGCGCCGCCGACCTGCTCGACCCCACGGTGGAGGTCGGCGCGGTGGTGCGCTGCGACGCCATCGCCTGGCAGATGTTCGGCCTCTCCATGGCCGGCTGGAACATGATCGCCTCGCTGCTGCTCGCGCTGATCTGGCTCGCCGCCGCGCGCCGCGCCTGACCGGCCGCCTCGGAACCGATCCCCCGGCTGGCTTTCATTCTGGCCCAAATATCCTCAGGGGGTGAATTGGCCGAAGGCCAAGAGGGGGCGCGAGCGCCCCCTGCCCCGCCTCACCCCACGCGCCCCGCCGGGGGAACGCCGCCCTGGAACACCGCCGAGACCTCGGCGCGGATGATGCGGGCGATCAGCGCGCAATCCTCCAGCCCGAAGGTCAGCGGCAGGCGCATGTCGATCAGGCCGTGCAGGATGCGGTCGGTTTCGGGCATCGGCGCGGCGGGGGCATAGGTCCAGCTGTCGTAGCGGCTGGTGAAGGCCACCGGCTCGGGGGCGCCGAACCATTTCAGCTCCACCCCGCGCGCGGCGCAGCGGTCGAGAACGGCGCGGATCGCCGTATCGGACCAGCCGGGCAGCAGGAACTGGAAGGAGGAGGCGACGAAGCCCTCCCGCCCGGGCCGGTCGATCAGCGACAGGCCCGGCGTATCGGCGAGGCCGCGTTCCACCACCCGGTAGCGCTCGTTCCAGCGGGCGCATTGCGTGGAAAGGTCGCGCAGTTGCGGGCGCAGGATCGCCGCGCGCAGGTTGTCCATCCGCCCCGAGACATTGGGGGTCGAAAGCCGCAGGTCGCGGAATGCCTCGGGCGGCGGCGCGGCGCGGTGGCGGTCGTAGAGCATGTAGCTGCCCGAAAGCAGCACCGCCCGCGCCATCAGGCCCGCGTCGTCGGAGATCAGCAGGCCGCCCTCGCCGGAGTTCAGGTGCTTGTAGGTCTGAGTCGAGAAGCAGCCCATCGCGCCCCAGCGCCCGGTGGGCCGTCCGGCCCAGTCCGCGCCCATCGTATGCGCGCAATCCTCGATCACCGCGATGCCGCGCGCCTCGCACAGCGCCATCAGCCGCTCCATGTCGCAGATATGGCCGCGCATATGGCTCAGCAGCAGCACCCGCGCCCCCCCGGCTTTCGCCGCGAGGTCGTCGAGGTCGATCACCAGCCCCGCGGTCACGCCGACGAAGACCGGCACCGCGCCGAGCGAGGCGATGGCCCCCGGCACCGGAGCGAGGGTGAAGGCGTTGGTCAGCACCTTCTCGCCCGGCCGCACCCCCAGCGCCCGCAGCGCGCAGGCCAGCGCATAGCCCCCCGAGGCCACGGCGAGGCAATAGCGCGCGCCGGTCTGGGCGGCGAACTCCTCCTCCAGCAGCGCGGTCTCGGCCACCTCGCCCGGCGCGGTGTTGTAGCGGTGCAGCCGGCCCGAGCGCATGACGGCGACGGCGGCGGCGATCGCCTCTTCGGGGATGGGTTCCTGCTGGGTGAAGCTGCCGGTGAACTGTTCCATTCCGGTGTGATGCGGCGGCATCGCGCATATGTCAACGCCGCGCCCCGAGGCGGGCATTGGCAAGGCGGCGCGGACATGCGACGAGGGCGCCTCGCAGGACAGGACCCGCCCGATGCTCAGACCCCTCGCCCTCATGCTGGCGCTGCTCGCCCCGGCCCCCGCGCTGGCCGATCAGGTCTATGAGGGGCGCGACGCGCAGCGGCTGCATTGCGCGGCGCTGCTGATCGAAGTGGCGGGGCGGCTGCGGGCGGCCGGGCTTCTCGACACCGAAACGATGGTCCGGGCCGAGGAGGTGGCGGTCGTCATCCTGTCGCAACTGCCCGGCCGGCCCGAGGACCGGGTGCGCGCCATGGTGCAGCGGGCAGAGCGGCTGATGCGCGACCGGCCGCTGCCCGACGTGATGAGGGAGTTCGAGCGCACCTTCCCCTGGTGCGTGAAACATGCCGGGCCGCAGCCCTGAGGCCGGACCGGATCGACACCCGCCCGCATCGGGGATCG
>JBDHSR010000342.1:0-3892 GCA_039808305.1 Gemmobacter sp.
CTTACGTCACCGAAGCGCCCGCCCGAGGGGGCGGTCGGGCGCTGCCCGGCGGCACTGCGTGCCTTGTTCCGGGCGGGAACAGGGCTCACACGCGCAGGATTTATGAGGGGTGCTTCCCCGGCACCTTCCGCCATGCCCGGATCGCCAAGGCTCGGCGCCCCCGCGCCAACCGCCACGGTCAGCGGATCACGATCTCGTCCGCCCGGATATAGCCCAGCACATCGCGCACCTGCTCGTCCAGCAGGTCGAGGTCGAGATAGGCGTCCGACAGCCGGTGCGTGCGGTTGCGCAACTCGGCCAGTTCCGCCCTCAGCCGGTCGCGCTCGGCGGTCAGCGCCTCGGCCTCGGCATGGATCTGCACCCGGCGCAACAGGCCGAAATCCCCCTGCACCGCCGCGAAGGTGAAATAGCCGCCGAGCGCGAGCGCCACGGCGAAGATCATCAGGCTGGCGAGGGAAAAGCGGTGTGGGGTCATGCTCGTCTCGGTGCTCGCATCGCTGGCGGATGCGTTCGGCGCAGTATGGCACAGGCGAATCGGCTTGTGAATCGGGAAAAAACCGCCGAATCGCCGAAACGGCGGCGCCCTGCCGTCCCGCCTTCCGGGCGGGCGGAAGCGGCTTCGGCCTCCCTCCGGTCCCCGCTCGGGCCGAATCACGAAAGCCGCCATCCGTCCGGCGCGGCACCGATTGTTTTCTCCTGCGACCGGAAGGAAAGCCTCCGGCCGGATTGTTGACGCGAAGCCGGAATACCCGCGCCAATTCGGGCCGGAACTTGATCCCGCGGCAGCGGTCCCTCTAGTGTTTACGCAACATTAATATAATAGTTTCTACGCAGTATCGTGGGCGGTGGGGGCCGGCCTCCCTGCGTGTATCCCGGCCAATACAGGAGTGTATCATGGTCAAGCTTACCACGACGTCCAATCTCAAGCGCGGCGTCGATCTTTCGCGTTATTTCGACTCGGATTTCGGCCCGCTCAACCCCGCCGATCCCGACAAGGTGACCTTCACGGTCGGCGGCAACCGCATCGGCCTGCTCGGGGATTATTCCGTGACGCAGGGCGGCACCTCGCTCGACGGCACGGTCGGCCGGATCGACGTGATGGTCTTCGGCAAGCCGATCGTGAAACTCGCCGGCCTCGCGCTCGACGCGGCGGATCTGGTCGATACGCTCGGGGTCAGCACCGGCCGTCAGTTCTTCACCGAGCTGTTCTCGGGCGACGACCGCCTCGTCGGCTCGGGCTTCCGCGACATGCTGCTCGGCATGGCGGGCAATGACACGATCCGCGGCGGCACCGGCAACGACACCGCGCAGGGCGGCACCGGGGCCGATGTGCTCAACGGCGAGGCCGGCTTCGACCTGCTGGAGGGGCAGGGCGGCAACGACACGCTCTCGGGCGGCTTCGGCCAGGATACGCTGCTGGGCGGCGTGGGGCGCGACATGCTGATGGGGCAGGGCGGCGACGACCTGCTGGATGGCGGCGCCGGCAACGACCGGCTGCGCGGCGGTACCGGGGCGGACCATTTCGTCTTCACCGGCAATCACGG
Organism: Gemmobacter sp.; assembly: GCA_039808305.1. Taxonomy (GTDB): domain Bacteria; phylum Pseudomonadota; class Alphaproteobacteria; order Rhodobacterales; family Rhodobacteraceae; genus Gemmobacter. The sequence goes on from JBDHSR010000342.1 coordinate 1,545, forward strand.
CAAGGACGTGATCGGCGACATGACCGAGGATGACAGCCTCTATCTCGACGCCGGCTATTTCGAGGGCATGGCCGATGCCGCCGAACTCCTCGGGGCCTATGCCACCGTGAAGCACGGCAATACCTATATCGAGTTCGGCGAGAACTCGATCCAGATCAACGGCTGGACCGATCTGGAGACGCTGGCCGAACGGATCCGCAGCGCCGACGACCTGCTCTGAACCCGGCCGCCGCGCCGACAGGGGGCCGCGATCCCGTCGCGGCCCCTTCGTCTGTCTTCAGCCGGAGAACAGGAAATCCCCGGCATCCAGATCGCCGCGCCGCACGCCTTCCAGCAGGACCGAGATCACCGTGCCATCGGCATCGGCGACCGAAACGCGGGTGCCGCCCTCGACCCGGCGCAGCTCGAACCCGTCCTCCATGCCGCGATCGGCCGCCGCGAAATCCACGCCGAAACCGCCGAGATCCAGGATGTCGTGCCGGGCGCCCGTCGCCCGGAAGTCGCGGATCACCACCGCGCCGGCCTCGGCCTCTCCCGGCAGCAGCACGAAACTGTCCGCGCCGGCGCCGCCTTGCGCGGTATCGCCGCCCGACAGGAGCAGCCGGTCATCGCCGGCGCCGCCCGACAGCAGATCGGCGCCCAGCCCGCCATCCAGCGTGTCGGCGCCCGCTCCCCCGGCAAGCACATCGGCCTCCGCGGTGCCGCGCAGCAGGTCGGCGCCCGTGCCGGGCTCCGCCGCGCCGGCGAAGGGGCCGTCGGGGCCCGGCGCCTTGATCAGATGAACATTCTCCTTGGTCAGCTGGGCGAGCTTGGTATTCTCGATCACGATCCGGTAGATGTTGCCGCCCTTGTCCGCGATGGTCACCAGCACATGCTTGTTCTGCTGCACCATGGAGAAGCGGTCGTTCGTGTCCTTGTCGCGGTCGGCCCATTTCACCCCGAAATTGGCCAGTTGCAGGATGTCGTGGCCGGGGCCCTTCGCCTTGAAATCGGTGATGGTCGAACGGTTGTCGTTGCCGAGAAGCTGGTTGTAGCCGATGCCCACCACCCCGAAGAAATCCTTGCCGGCGCCACCGGTCAGCCGATCGGAGCCGAGGATGGTCAGCGAGTCGCTGCCGGCGCCGCCATCCAGCCGGTCATTGCCCCTGCCGCCGTCGAGCGTGTCCATCCCCTTGCCGCCGGTCAGCGTATCGTTGCCGCCGAAGCCGTAATAGAGATCCGCCTTCGCGGTGCCGATCTTGCGTTCCGACGCGTCTGTGCCCCGCCAGACATTCGGAAAGGTCGGAAGCTTGATGCCAGCCATGTGGTGAAATCCCTGAAATGCCAATACCGCCCCCGCGAAGCGGCAGGGGCGGCGACAAGTCTAGGATCCTCGCGTCTTCGGTCAATCCCCTGCTTGGGGGAGGCGGGTCACACGTTCAGCGCCGCGACGCCGGGCAGATCCTTGCCCTCCATCCATTCGAGGAAGGCGCCCCCGGCGGTCGAGATGAAGCTGAAATCGCCGGCCGCGCCCGCCTTGTTCAGCGCCGCCACCGTATCGCCGCCGCCGGCGACCGAGACCAGCCGGCCCGCGCGGGTCAGCCCCGCCACCGCCCGCGCCGCCGCATTGGTGGCCGCGTCGAACGGCTCGATCTCGAAGGCGCCGAGCGGGCCGTTCCAGATCAGCGTCTTCGCCGCCCCGAACACCGCCTCCAGCGCCGCCACCGTCTTCGGCCCGGCATCGAGGATCATCGCGTCGGTGGGGCAGGCGGTCACGTCCACCACCTCATGCGCGGCGCCCGCCTTGAACTCGCGCGCCACCACCACGTCCAGCGGCAGATGGATCGCGCAACCCGCCGCCCCGGCCTTGCCGAGGATCTCGCGCGCGGTCTCGGCCATGTCGCGCTCGGCCAGGCTCTTGCCGACCTCGACGCCCTTGGCGACGAGGAAGGTATTGGCCATGCCGCCGCCGATCACCAGATGGTCGACCTTGCCGACCAGATTGCCCAAGAGGTCGAGCTTGGTGGAGACCTTGGCCCCGCCCACCACCGCCACCACCGGCCGCACCGGCGCGCCGAGCGCGGCCTCCAGCGCGCGCAGCTCCGCCTCCATCAGCCGCCCGGCGGCGGCGGGCAGCAGATGCGCGATCCCGGCGGTGGAGGCATGGGCGCGATGCGCCGCCGAAAAGGCGTCGTTGACGTAGACATCGCCGAGCGCGGCCATCTCGCGCGCGAGAGCCGCGTCGTTCTTCTCCTCGCCCGGATGGAAGCGGGTATTCTCCAGCAGCACCACGCCGTCGCCCGCCGCCGCGATGGCCTCGCGCGCCGGCGCGCCCACGCAATCGGCGCCGAACACCACCGGGCAGCCCA
>JBDHSR010000343.1:0-3887 GCA_039808305.1 Gemmobacter sp.
CGGCGATCGGCCCGCCCGCGACGGGTTTCGCCCCGGCGGCCGGGGCCGGCGGCTTGCCTGCGGCGGGAGGCGGGGCCTCGCCCGCCACGGTTTCCGGCGCGTCGAGCAGCGGCTTCGTCGCATCGGCCTGCGCCGGCGCCTCCTCGCGCCGCAGCGCGGTCACGTTGATCTTGCCGGGCTGCCCGGCCAGCAGGCCGAGCGCCGCCGCCGCGTCGGAGGAGATCTGCAAGGTGGGGCCGGGGTTTTCCCGTTCGCGGCGGAACAGCGCGCCGATCACGAACTTGCCGTTCGCCGGATTGCGCAGGATCACCCGCTCCGGGTCCTTCGCGGCGGGCGAGGCGACCCAGACGCCGCCGAGCGAGGGCCGGCCGTCCCACAGCGCCATGTCGGTGGTCTGGAAGATCTCGGGCGCCTCGACATCGCGGTCGACCAGCTTCACCGAGGTCGCGGGCTTGCCGGCCGGCTGCGCCGTCGCCGCTGCGCCCTCCTTCGGTTTCGCCGCGAAGGGGCCGCCCCCCTCGACGCAGCCCGCCAGCATGCCGGCCGAAACCGCCCCCCAGACCAGATGCCTGATCGCTGCCCTTGCCATTCGCTGCCCCCGTCTTGCGGCCTTCTTGCGTGCCGCGCTGCCCGCTCGTCTCTCCGGCCCGCTGCGCCGGCGAGCGGCATCATATCCGCAGGAAACGGTCGAGAAAAGGGCTGCGGGCGGCTTCGGCGGAAAATGGCGGCGGTCGGGGGAGGGCGGGGGCCGCCCTCCCGCCTGGGTCAGACGAAGAGGAAGTCCGCCTCGGTCAGCAGATCGGCCGAGACGCCGGCCAGCAGGATCGTGCTGCCCGCCGCGGCGATGCGCGCGCCGGCGGCGGTGGCGGTGATCGTCAGATCGTCGAAGCCCGCCGCCATGCCGCGGCCGATCTCGATCCGGTCCGCGCCATCGGCATAGTCGGTCACCCGGTCGCTGCCCGACCCCTTGCCGAAGACGAAGACATCCTTGCCCGCGCCGCCGGTCAGCGTGTCGTTGCCTTTGCCGCCGGTCAGCCGGTCGGCGCCGGCATCGCCGCGCAACTGGTCGCGGCCCGCGCCGCCGTCGAGCATGTCGTTGCCCTTGCCGCCCGAAATCCGGTCGTCGCCGCCATGGCCCAGGATCACGTCGCGCCCGCCGCCGCCGCTGAACAGCTCGGCCTGGCCATCCCCGAGGAACAGCTCGTTGCGGGCGTCGCCGGGCCTGTCCCCGGTATGCAGGACATTGGTCCCGGTCAGCTTGCCGTCGAGGAATATCCGGTCGAACCTGTCCACATCCGTCCTGTCGATCTGCTCCACGCGGATCAGCTCCGTCCCTTCCGGCGAGGTGAAGGTGAGCCTGTCGATCCCGAGCCCGCGCACCGAATTGAGGTCGAACCCGGCGCTGTCCTCCATCATCGAAATCTCGTAGGCGACGGAAAGCAGCTTGCCGAAATCGGTCGGGAAGGTGCCGTCGAGTTTCACGGCGAAGCCGCCCACCTTCAGCGTGAGCGTCTTGGCGGTGATCGAAAAGGACAGCAGCTCGGCCTTGCCGTTGGACAGCGCCATCCCGGTGAGGCCGAATTCCGCGAAGGCGGAGAACAGCTTGCTGCGCTGCGCCTGGGTCATGCCCTCCAGCCCGTCGAGCTGTTCGACGAGGCCGGCCAGCCGGAACATCTCGTCGAAACTGTCGGGCAGGCTGCCGGTGAGGCGCAGGCTGTCCTTGCCGCTGGCGAAGGTGTAGCCGGTCGCGTCGAAATCGACCGAGGCGATGGTGGTCTTGCCCTTCTGCAATGTGAGCCTGTCGAAATCGCCCTTCGCCACGCCGGTGTCGATCGCCTCCATCAGCGCGTCGAGAGAGCCGACCGGCGACAGGCCGGCGCCGGAGAGCGTCGCCTTCCAGGTGCCGCCGTCCTGCCAGGCGAGCGCGACCTGCTTCGAGGACAGTTGCGTCACCCGCGCATCCACCCGTTCGGTCGCCTCGGCGAAGCGGTCCAGTTCCTTCCCGTAGCGCCACGCGAGCTCGTATCGCGCGGGCCGGGCCTCGGTTTCGGCGTCGAACGCTTCCAGCCTGTCGATGAGAGACGAGTTGATCCTGGCGACGACCACGGCTACCTCCTGAAAAAATCCTTGCGGCGGCCACTCTTGCAGGGCCGGCCGCGCCGGAACAAGGGGAAAAGCGTGGCTGTCCGGCTGCTATCCACGATTGTGCTGACGGTCGGGGCCGCCCTGCTGGGGGGCTGCGCGGATTGCCCGGACTGCCGGGCCGATCTGGTGCTGGGGCAGGACCGGCGCGGCATGGTGGAGCCGGCGCTGCATGCCACGGCCGCCGCCTTCGCGGCCGGCGCGGCCCCGGACGGGCGCGCGCCTCCCGCCGCCCTGCGGCTGGAGATCGACCCCGACGCGCTCGGCCCCGACAGCGACACGCCGCACCGGTTGGTGCGCGACCGGATGGCGGGGCTGCGCCTCGCGCGCCCGGTGCCGCTGGCGGGGGGCTGGGACCTGGAGCCTTCGGCGCTGCTGGCGGTGGGCGAAAGCCGCTACCGGCTGCCGCAAGGCATGGGCATCCTGACCGATCCGGTGGAGATCGGCTTCCGCACCGTCTCGGCCACGCCGGAACTGGCGCTCGGGCGCGGGATGCGGGTCGGCGACTGGGACGGCCGCCTGAGCCTCGGCCTCGGCGCGCAACTGGCGCGGAGCCGGGTGACCGTGCGCTCCGACCTGCTGGACGTGACGCATTACGCCACGACCCGGCGCGGCTTCCTGCGGCTCGGCACGGTGCTGGAGGCGCCGGGCAGCCGCCTCGGCCTCGCCGGCGAGGCGCGGATCTACGAGGGGCGCGCGGCGGAACTGGCCGCCGAGATGCGCCTGCGGTTGCGCTGAGGCGCGGCGGGGGCCATATCGGGAAGGCGCGACAGGAAAGGGCAGGCCATGGCCGGGACAGGGAATTTCGGGCTGCGGTTCGACAACAGCCATATCCGCGATCTGCCCGGCACCTTCCTGCCGCAGGCCCCGCGCAAGGCCCCGGCGCCGAAGCTTCTGAAATTCAACGCCGCTCTGGCGGCGGAACTGGGCGCCGACGTGCCGGCGCTGGAGGCGCGGGCGGCGGAGGTGTTCTCCGGCAACCTGCTGCCCGAGGGGGCCGAGCCGGTGGCGCAGGCCTATGCCGGGCACCAGTTCGGCGGCTTCTCGCCGCAGCTCGGCGACGGGCGGGCGGTGCTGCTGGGCGAGGTGATCGACCGGCAGGGACGGCGGCGCGACATCGCGCTGAAGGGCTCGGGTCCGACGCCCTTCGCGCGCAATGGCGACGGGCTGGCGGCGGTGGGGCCGGTGCTGCGCGAATATCTGATGGGCGAGGCGATGGCGGCGCTGGGTGTGCCGACCTCGCGCGCGCTGGCGGCGGTGGCGACCGGGGCGCAGGTGCTGCGCGGCCGCGCGCTGCCCGGCGCGGTGCTGACGCGGGTGGCGGCGAGCCATCTGCGCATCGGCACCTTCCAGTTCTTCGCCGCGCGCGGCCAGCACGATCAGGTGCGCCGGCTGGCCGATTACGCCATCGCCCGCCACCACCCGCAGGCGGCGGAGGCCGCGAACCCTTACCTCGCGCTGTTCGACGCGGTGACGGCGGCGCAGGCGCGGCTGGTGGCGCAATGGATGGGCCTCGGCTTCATCCATGGCGTGATGAACACCGACAACATGACGATCTCGGGCGAGACCATCGACTACGGCCCCTGCGCCTTCATGGAGGGCTACAGCCCCGGCACGGTGTTCTCCTCCATCGACCATCAGGGGCGCTATGCCTATGGCAACCAGCCGCTGATCCTCGGCTGGAACCTCGCGCGGCTGGCCGAGACGCTGCTGCCGCTGTTCGACGCCGATGCCGACCGGGCGGT
>JBDHSR010000344.1:0-3886 GCA_039808305.1 Gemmobacter sp.
TCGGCATCTCATGGCCCATTCGGCGATCGGCACCTTGGATGCGCCCGCTGACTTCACCGGTTGGGGCCGAACCATCCGGCTCACACGGCATCGCCTGAACGCCATCGGGAAAACCCGGCCGGAAACTTGCCCGTTTCGTGTCCCGTTTCCGTGGTGCGGCCCCTCTCGGCGGCGGGCTTTCGCGGCTTCGGGCCGGTCGAGGGGCCATAGCCACGGCGCGCAGCATTGCCCGTGTTGCGGATGCGGTCACGGCTGACGCGGGTCATTGGCATAGCCTCCGGCGCGCAGCGTTGCCGGAACGCCATCGGCTCCCCCGACGGAAAATTGCCCGATTCGTATCCCGCCCCGGTGGCGCTGGCCGTGCCCCGCGGCGGGTTGCCCCCAACCTCCGGCCGCCCCTCCCGCCGGCCTGATACCCCCTTCGCGCCTTGCCGCCGCATCGCGGCGAAATTTCGCTGCAAAGTTGTGATCCGCCTCAGGAAAGGCTTTACATCGCGTCGTGAATGCCGTTCAAAGCGTCGCATTCCGCCGCCGGTGCGCTTTCCCGGCGGCGGGGCGTTGAACCCAGGGGCCGCTGTCATTACCACCTCCGCAAAAAGCTGAAGGACCATGACCATGACGACGCCCACCGACATGCTGCAAACCTTCCTCAAGCCGATGCACCCGGAGGGCTACAAGTTCGTCGGCGCCTTCGGGCTCGTCACGCTCGTGCTGTTCTGGATCTGGGAGCCGCTGGGCTGGATCGGCCTCGGCCTCACCGTCTGGTGCTACTATTTCTTCCGCGACCCGAAACGCGCCGTGCCGCAGGGCGAGGGGCTGATGGTCTCGCCCGCCGACGGGGTGGTGTCGCTGATCGAACGCGCCAGCCCGCCGCCGGAGCTCGGCATGGGGCCGGAGCCGCTGACGCGCGTCTCGGTCTTCATGTCGGTGTTCAACTGCCATGTGAACCGCGCCCCGATCGCCGGGCGGCTGGTGAGGATGGCCTACCGGCCGGGCAAGTTCCTCAACGCCTCGCTCGACAAGGCGTCGGAGGACAATGAGCGCAATTCGCTGCTGCTTGAGATGGCGGATGGCCGCCGCATCGCGGTGGTGCAGATCGCGGGCCTCGTCGCGCGCCGCATCCTGCCCTTCGTGAGCGAGGGACAGGGGCTGAAGACCGGCGAGCGCTTCGGGCTGATCCGCTTCGGCAGCCGCGTCGACGTCTACCTGCCCGAGGGGGTGGAGCCGCTGGTGGCGCTCGGCCAGCAGATGGTGGCGGGCGAGACGGTGCTGGCCGAACTCGGCCGCGAGACGCCGCGCCGCTTCGCGAAGATGGTGTGACGATGGAGCCGCGCCCGCGCCGCCTTTCCCTCGTCGGTCTCCTGCCCAACATGATGACGGTCGGCGCGCTCTGCGCCGGGGTGACCGCGATCCGCTTCGCGGTGGAGGGGCATTTCCGGGCGGCGCTGGTGCTGATCCTGCTCGCCGCGATCATGGACGGGCTGGACGGGCGGCTGGCGCGGCTCTTGCGCAGCGAAAGCCAGATCGGCGCCGAGCTCGACAGCCTGTGCGATTTCGTGAATTTCGGCGTGGCGCCGGGGCTGATCCTGTGGATCTGGGCGCTTCAGGACATGAAGGCGGCGGGCTGGATCGCGGTGCTGGTCTATGTCGTCTCCTGCCTGCTGCGGCTGGCGCGCTTCAACCTCGGCAACCGCGCCATCGACGCCGCGGCCGAGAAGACCGGCTTCCAGGGCGTGCCCTCGCCCGCCGGGGCGCTGCTGGCGCTGCTGCCGATGTTCCTGGCCTTCGCCACCGGGTCCGGCCCGGTCCATGGCGCTGTGGTCGCGGTCTACATGGCGCTGGTCGGCGCCGCGATGATCGGCCGCTTCCGCACGCCGTCGTTCAAGGGGCTGAGCTTCGAGGCGCAATATGTGCGCTATGTGGTCGTGGGATTCGCCGCGCTGCTGGCGGCGCTGCTGGCCTATCCCTGGGCCACGCTGGTGGCGCTCGATCTCGTCTATATCTGCATCGTGGTGGCAAGCCTCGTCCGGCGCGCCCCGAAGAAGGAGCCTCCGGATGGAGCTTGAAGCCGTCGCGAAATCCTATGCCCGCTGGGCGCCGGTCTATGACCGCACCTTCGGGGCGGTGACCCATGCCGGGCGGCGGCGGGCGACCGGTTTCGCCAACCATGTCGGCGGCACCGTGCTGGAGGTCGGCGTCGGCACCGGCCTCGCCCTGCCGTTCTACGCGCCGCATATGCAGGTGACCGGGATCGACTTCTCGGAGGAGATGCTGGCGAAGGCGCGCGAGAAGGTCGCGGAACAGGGCCTCGCGCAGGTGAAGGCGCTGCGCCGGATGGATGCCCGCGCGCTGGATTTCCCCGATGCCGGCTTCGATACGGTCTGCGCCATGCACATCCTGTCGGTGGTCCCCGAACCCGAGCGGGTGATGGCCGAGATGGCGCGGGTCTGCCGCCCCGGCGGGCATGTGCTGGTGGTCAACCATTTCGCGGCCGAGGGCAAGGGCGCGATGGCGCGGCTGGAACGCCTCGTCGCGCCGCTGTCGGACCTGCTGGGCTGGCACAGCGATTTCCCGCGCGCCCGCGTGCTGGGCGAGGCGGGGCTGGAGCTGGTCGAGGAGGAGGGCCTGCCGCCCCTCGGCATGATGACCTATCTGCGCCTGCGCCGCCGCGCCTGAGACGGCGCCCGCCCGGTGCGGCGCCGCACCGGGGCCATCACTCCATGGTCACCACGATCTTGCCGGTGGAGCGGCGCTCGCGCAGCGCGGCCAGCGCCTCGGCGGCCTGCTCCAGCGGGAAGGTCAGGCCGATATGCGGGCGCAGCGCGCCCTCGGCGATCCAGCCCGCGAGGGTGGCGAGGCTGCCGGTCAGGATGTCGGGCCGGAAGGCGAGATAGCCGCCCCAGTAGAGGCCCATCACCGACAGGTTCTTCACCAGGAGCAGGTTGGCCGGCACCTGCGGCACCTCGCCGCCGGCGAAGCCGATGGCGAGCAGCCGCCCCTCGGGCCGCGTGGCGCGCAACGCCTCCAGGAAGGCCGGGCCGCCCACCGTGTCATAGACCACATCCACCCCGCCCGCCGCCTTCAGCGCGCCGCGCAGATCGGGGGCGTCGCTGTCGATCAGCACATCCGCGCCGGCCCGCCGCGCCGCCTCCAGCTTCGCGGCGCCCCGGGCCGAGGCGATGACCCGCGCGCCCAGCCGCTTGCCGATCTCCACCGCGGTCAGGCCGACCCCGCCCGCCGCGCCGGTGACGAACAGCGTCTCGCCCGGCGCGAGCCGCGCCTTGTGGTCGAGCGCGAGATGCGCGGTGCCATAGGCGACCTGGAACGCGGCGCCCTGCACCGCGTCCATCCCGTCGGGCAGCTTCAGGCAGCGATCCGCCGGAACCACCGCGTGATCCGCCAGGCCGCCGAGCCCCGGAAAGCCCGCCACCGGATCGCCCGGCCGGAACCCGGTCACCCCCGGCCCCAGCGCCTCCACCCGCCCGGCGAGCTCCATGCCGAGCGTGAAAGGCGGCTCGTGCCGCTCCTGATAGCGCCCCTCGATCATCAGCAGATCGGCGAAGTTGAGCCCGCAGGCCGCGACCCGGACGAGCACCTCGCCCGGGCCGGGATCCGGGCGCGCGATCTCGGCGAGGGCGGGGGCGGTTCCGGTGGCGGCAAGCCGGAAAGCACGCATCGGCGGCTCCTGTCACGGGTGGTCTTCCGGCCGCAGCCTAGACGTGATGATTCCCCGGGCCAAGGGCGGCGCTGCACAAATATTGGGCGATTCCCGGCGGCCCCACCCGCCCGGAAGGGGTTTCCCGCACCTGCGGCGCGCAATTCCCGGCGCTCTTATCCAATCGTATAGCAATTTCATGTGCAAAATCGGTGATTTTGTGATCATAAG
>JBDHSR010000345.1:0-3886 GCA_039808305.1 Gemmobacter sp.
CACGCTCCCGCGGCGCGGCGTCCTGGCGCGGCGGGCGGCGTTCCTGCGGCGGGCGGGCACCGCCCTCGCGGCGGTGGTTCGACTGCGGCGCCTCGCCGCGTGGCTCGCGCGGGGTCTGGCTGGCGCGCATTTCGGGCGTCTCGACCAGGCCGCTTTCTTCCTCGGCCTCCGCCGGAACGATCAGGTCGGGCTGGGGGCCGGCGCCCGGATCGCGCTCCTCGCGCGGCTCGGCGCGGAACTCGCCCCGGTCGGGAGCGCGATTGTCCGGCCGCCCGTCGGAGCGGCCCTCGCCCCGGTAATCCGGCCGGTCGCGGCCCTGCTGGCCGTTGCCGCCATTGTTCTGGTTCTGCTGGTAGTGCTGTTGGCGCGCCTCCTGCTCGGCCGCCAGCTCCCGCTGCGCCTCGCCCAGCATGCGGGTGTAATGCTCGGCATGCTGGAGGAAGTTCTCCGCCGCCACCCGGTCGTTCGAGAGCTGCGCGTCGCGGGCGAGGATCAGGTATTTCTCGATGATCTGCTGCGGCGTGCCGCGCACCTTGCCCTCGGGCCCCGAACTGTCGAAGACACGGTTGACGATATTGCCGATGGAACGCGGGCGGTTCGACTTCGAACGCGAGCGGGATTTGGAGGATCTCATCTTGTCCTATGATCCAGAATGACCGGCTTGGCCGATCGGCTGCCGCGCGGAGGCCAAGCCCCGGGGTCTGCCGTCTTGCTGTCTGCTTGATGACGGCGGGTGAACCAACATCCCCCTGCCGCTGAGGCCGAGTAATCACGCAACTTGGGTTCTGACAAGCGGATTCTGCAATTCCTGCGTGAAAAACCGGCGTTTTCTTGCCGGAATGGCGCGGCGGACCGCCTCAGATCGGCGCATGGACGGCGACCACCCGGTCGCGGCCGTCGAAATCCTTCAGGACACGGGCGCCGGGCAGGCCGCCCGCCGCCAGCAGCGCCGCCACGGCGGCGCCCTGACTCGGGCCGATCTCGAAGAAAAGCCGCCCGCCGGGGGCGAGATGCGCCGCCGCCCCCACTGCCAGCGCGCGATAGGCGTCGAGCCCGTCGCCGCCGGGGGTCAGCGCCAGATGCGGCTCCCAGTCGCGGACCTCGGGGGAGAGGCCCGCCATCTCGGCGGCGGCGATATAGGGCGGGTTCGACACGATCAGGTCGAAGCGGCCCTCGACGCCCTGCCACCAGTCGGCGGAGCGGAAGGCGGCGCGGGCGGCGATGCCATGGGTGGCGGCATTGCCCCGCGCCACGTCCAGCGCGGGCGGCGAGAGGTCGGTGCCGAGGCCGGTCGCCTCTGGCCGCTCCGCCAGCAGCGTCACGAGGATCGCGCCGGAGCCGGTGCCGAGGTCGATCACGCGCGAGAACGGCGACTCCAGCGCGGCGGCGATCAGCGTCTCGGTCTCGGGGCGCGGGTCGAGCACGTCGGGGGTGACGCGGAACCAGCGGCCCCAGAACTGCCGCCGCCCGGTGATCTGGCTGACCGGCTGGCGGGCGAGCCGCGCGGCGAGCGCCTGTTCCAGCGAAGCGGCGGCCTCGGGCGGCAGCGGGTCGTGCAGCGCCAGCATCACCCGGTCGGGCGTGAGGCCCATCGCGTGGGCGAGCAGCAGCCGCGCGTCGCGGGCCGGATCGGGCAGGCCCGCCTCGGTCAGGCGGGCGGTGGCGGCGCGGAACGCCTCCGCCCCGGTCATATCCCCGCCTCGGCCAGCCGGGCCGCCTGGTCATGCGCGGTCAGCGCGTCGATCACCTCGGCCAGATCGCCCGCCATGATCTGCGGCAGGGCGTAGAGCGTGAGGTTGATGCGGTGGTCGGTCATCCGCCCCTGCGGGAAGTTGTAGGTGCGGATGCGCTCGCTGCGGTCGCCGGAGCCGACCTGCGCCTTGCGGTCGGCGGCGCGGGCGGCATCCGCCTTCTCGCGCTCCAGTTCGTAGAGCCGGGCGCGCAGCACCTGCATGGCGATGGCGCGGTTCTGGTGCTGCGACTTCTCGGACGAGGTGACGACGATGCCGGTCGGGATATGGGTGATGCGCACCGCCGAATCGGTGGTGTTGACATGCTGCCCCCCCGCGCCGGAGCTGCGCATGGTGTCGATACGCAGATCGGCGGCGGGGATGTCGAGATCGACCTCCTCGGCCTCGGGCAGCACGGCGATGGTGGCGGCGGAGGTGTGGATGCGGCCGCCCGCCTCGGTCTCCGGCACGCGTTGCACGCGATGCACGCCGGATTCGTATTTCAGCCGGGCGAAGACGCCCTCGCCCTGCACATGGGCGGTGAATTCCTTGATCCCGCCGAGGTCGGAGAGCTGCTGTTCGAGGATCTCGAAGCGCCAGCCCATGCGCTCGGCATGGCGCTGATACATCCGGGCGAGGTCGGCGGCGAACAGCGCCGCCTCCTCGCCGCCGGTGCCGGGGCGGATTTCGAGGATGGCGGGGCGGGCATCGGCCGCGTCCTTCGGCAGCAGCGCGAGGCGCAGCGCCTGTTCCATCCCGGGGATGCGGGCGCGCAGGCCCGGGATCTCCTCCTCGGCCAGCGCGCGCATCTCGGGGTCGGACAGCATCGCCTCGGCCTCGGCCAGATCGGCGAGCGCCCGGCGGTAGGCGAGGATGCCGGCGACCACCGGCTTCAGTTCGGAATATTCGCGGCTGAGCGCCGCGATCTCCGCCGGAGGCGCGCCCTCGGCGAGTTTCGCCTCGAGATAGTCGAAGCGGCGGATGATCTGGTCGAGCCGGTCGATGGGAAGCATGGGCCGGGTTTGGCCCGGCGGCCCGGTTTGGTCAAGGGGTGGCGAGGCCGGGGGCTTCGCGCCCCCGGACCCCCGCGGGATATTTGGGCCAGAATGAAGGCAGGCCGTCAGCGCCGGGTTTTCGCCCAGTGCAGCAGGCAGATGATCTCGTAGGCGACATGGGCGCCGGCGATGGCGGTGGCGCCGGTGGTGTCGTAGGGCGGCGAGACCTCCACCACGTCGCCGCCGACGATGTCGATCCCGGCGAGGTCGCGCAGGATGGCGGCGGCCTGCCAGCTTGCGAGGCCGCCCCAGACCGGGGTGCCGGTGCCCGGCGCGAAGGCGGGGTCGAGCGCGTCGATGTCGAAGGTGAGGTAGGTGGGGCGGTCGCCGACGATGCGCTTCACCTTTTCCACGATGCGGGCCGCGCCGGTCTCGTGGCATTCGCGGGCGTCGATCACGTTCATGCCGAGATAATCGTCGCAGAAGGTGCGGATGCCGATCTGGACCGAGCGCGCGGGATCAACGAGGCCGGTCTTCACCGCCTTGTACATCATGGTGCCGTGGTCGATGCGGCTCATGTCGTCATCGGCCCAGAGGTCGGAATGGGCGTCGAAATGGATGACGCTCATCGGTCCATATTTCGCGGCATAGGCGCGCAGGATCGGCAGGGTGATGTAATGGTCGCCGCCGAGGGTGACGCTGGCGGCGCCTGCCGCGAGGATGGTGCGGATATGGGCGGTGAGGCGGTCGGGGAAATCGGCGGTCTTCGCGTAGTCGAAGGCGAGATCGCCGTAGTCGATCACGTTCAGGTCGACCAGCGGATCGGTGCCCCAGCCATGCGGCGGGTCGTAGGGTTGCAGGCTGGAGGCCTCGCGGATGGCGCGGGGGCCGAAGCGGGTGCCGGCGCGATGGGTCACCGCCTGGTCGAAGGGCACGCCGGTGACGGCGATGTCCACCCCGCTCAGGTCCTTGGTATAGCTGCGGCGCAGGAAGCTGGTCGCCCCGGCGAAGGCGTTTTCATAGGCGTAGCCGCGCGAGGGGCCGGGGCGGGTGAAGGCGGCGTCGATCTCGTTCTTGGCGTCTTCGAGGGCCATGGGAACGCTCCTGAGGAAGAAAGCGGTCGTCGTTTGGGCTTCGGAGACGCGCCGGATCCGGGTGGGG
>JBDHSR010000346.1:0-3878 GCA_039808305.1 Gemmobacter sp.
CCCGGCGCTTGCCCGACTGCTTTCCGGCGCGGCGGCCGAGACCGCCAAGGGGCGCGACCGTCTCGCCCGCGCCGCCGACCGGCTGGAGGCCGCGCCGGCGCGCCGCCTCGCGCAGCTCGCCGAACGGCTGGAGGCGTTGGACCGGATGCGCCAGACCCTCGGCTATCGCGAGACGCTGCGGCGCGGCTATGCCGTGATCCGCGCCGAGGGCGCCGTGCTCACCGATGCCGCCGCCGCCGCCGCCGCCCCGCTGTTGGAGATCGAGTTCCAGGATGGCCGCCTCGCCGCCCGCCCGACGGCTCCGCCGCCGCGCCCGGCCCCGAAACGCCGCCCGGGCGACGAAGGCCAGGGCAGCCTGTTCTGACCTTCCGGCATTTTCTGTCCGGAAATATCCTCGGGGGGAATCGCCGCAGGCGATGGGGGGCAGACAGCCCCCCTGCCTCCACCCTCATCTCGCGCCGCCGGTATTTCCCACTCGGAAGAATGCCCCCTCCGGGCGCATCCGTGGCGCCGCCTCACACCCCCACATCCGGGCCGGGGCAAAGGAGCGGGCCCTGCGATTGTTCCACCTCGGTCAGTTCCCGCCCGTCCGGGTCGCCGGCGAAGCGGGCCTTCAGCCGGCCGCCCTCGCGCCAGAAGGTCCAGCATTGCGGATCCCCGGCGCCGCCCTCGTAGACGAAGCAGATCTGCTCGCCCTGCTGATACCAGGTGCCGTCCTGGCAGATGTCCTGGGTGAAGGCCCAGCGGACGCGGCGGCCGGGCAGGTATTGCTCGGTCCCGAACACCTGGCCGCCCTCGGCATAGGTGAGGGTCTTGCCCTCGGCATAGGCTTCGAACTCCTCGGCCGTCATCGGGGTCTGGGCCAGCGCCGCCACGGGCAGCAGGGCCAGAAGGGAAAGCAGGCGGACCATCGGCAAACCTTTCGCACGGATTACGGGGGCGCAGAGTGCCAGAAGCCGTGGCCGGCCGCCAGTCACGCCCGCTTTATCCCGCCGGCCCGCTTCGCCTCGCTAGTCCCGCCAGCGGGCCAGATGCGGCCGCATCAGCCGCCGCCAGCGGCGCGGAAACAGCGCGACGGTCGAGGAGACCGGCAGCGACCAGGGCAGCCAGGGCGCCTCCTCCGGCGCGGGCAGCCGCAGCGCCGGATAGGGGCGGGCGGGATGGGCATGGTGGTCGGAATGGCGCGGCGCGTTCAGCATCACGCCCGAGGAGAACCAGTGCGGCGCGTTCCAGCTATGGCGGTCCGACACCGGCTCGAACCGGCCATCGGGCAGCACCCGGCGCATGAGCCCGTAATGCTGGACGTAATCCGACAGCATGAGCTGCGCCGTGGCGTAAAGCCCCAGCGCGGCCCAGACCGCCACCCCCGCCCAGCCCGCCAGCGCCCCGCCGATCCCGAGGCAGAGCGCCGCGCCGCCGAGATAGAGCGCATAGGGATGAAGCCCCCCGGCCTTGCGCGCCCGCAATTCGTTCTCCGCCGCCAGCCCGGCGCGGAAGCTGCCGAAATAGGCGCGCGGCAGGAAGGCGTAGAAACTCTCGTCGCCCCGCGCCGAATTGGGGTCGAGCGGGGTCGCCACATGGCGGTGATGCACCAGCCGATGCGCCGAGGTGTGGTGGCCGTTCAGCATCGTCACATAGACCGCCATGCCCAGCCGGAACAGTCCGCGCGAGCCGCGATGGATCAGCTCATGCGCCGCCGGGTTCGAGACCTGCCCGAAGAACTGCCCGAAGCCGAGGAAGAGCAGCACCCGCGCCGTGCCCGAGAGCCCGCTTTCCCCCGCGATGGCCCAGACGGCGAGCGGGAAGGCCATCAGATGCCCGGCGCCGATGGCGACCAGCAGCGCGTCGGCGGCGGGAAACTCGGCCCCTTCCGGCGCGTCGGGGGCGGTGAGGCGGATCAGGTGGTCGAGCAGCGCGGTCAGCACCGCCATGTAGAGCAGCCCCGGCAAGACCCAATACCCGCCCCGCCACGCCCCCCAGACCAGCAGGACGAGCGGGGCCAGCGCGGCCAGCGCGAAAAGCGGCATCGGGGGCAGGGGCAGGGAACGGCGGAACTGGCGCATATGCGCTACTCTAGCACGCGCCGCCGGGCGCGCCAGCGGCGGCTTGCCGCAACCCCGGCGCGGTGACGCGGCGTCCGGCGCGACAGCGGCGCCCTTCTGCGCCATGCTGCGGGCGGAGGAGACCATGACCCGTCTGTTGCTTGCCTTGTCGGCGCTGTTCGCGCTGGTCTACTGGATGGTCTGGGCCGCCGCGCCGGCGGTGCCGCTGGCCGGCTCCGTCGTGAAGACGCTGCCGGTCGCGCTGCTGGCTGTCGCCGGCTGGCGGGAACGGGCGCCGCTGCCGATCCGTCTCGGCCTCGCGCTCGGCGCGGCGGGGGATTTCCTGCTCAGCCGCCCCGGCGAGGCGGCTTTCCTGGCCGGGATGGGCGCCTTCGCGGCCGGGCATCTGGCCTATGTCGCGGGCTTCGGGCTGCGGCGCCCGGCATGGGGCGTGGTCGCGGCGCTGCTGGCGCTGGCGGTCTCGACCGAGTTCTGGCTCGCGCCCTTCACCGGGGCCTTGCTCTGGCCGGTGCGGGGCTATGTGCTGGTGATCTGCCTGATGGCCGCCTGCGCCGCCGCCCGGCCGGAGCCGCGCCTGCGGCTTGGCGCGGCGCTTTTCGTGCTGTCCGACCTGATGCTGGCGCTGGCCCTGTTCCGCGCGACCGGAACGGTGCAGGCGGTTCCCGCGCGGCTGGTCTGGCCGGCCTATTGGATGGGCCAATGCCTGATCCTGCTGGCTTTCCTGCCGGGCCTTCCATCCGGGCGCCGAAACGACTAGGTGGGAAAGGACTGTCCCAGCCGGTGGCGCCCATGTCCTTCTTCAAGAAACTGAAAGACCGGATGTTCCGGTCCTCCGACAAGATCGCCGGATCGCTCGACGCGCTGGTGGAGGAGGCGCCCGGGCCGGCCCCGGCGGAGGAGGCGGCGAAGCCCGGCCTGATCGGCCGCCTGCTGGGCCGGGGCGAGGCTGACGAGGCGCGGCGCGTCATGGACGACGCCATGCTCGAAAGCCTCGAGGAATTGCTGATCGAGGCCGATATGGGCGTCGATACCGCGATGCGGGTCGCCGCCAATCTCGCCGAGGGGCGGATGGGCCGGCGCGTCGGCGCGACCGAGCTGAAACAGGCGCTGGCCGCCGAGGTGGCGCGGATCATGACCCCGGTCGCCCGCCCGATGCCGCTTTACGCCAGGCGCCCGCAGGTGGTGCTGGTGGTCGGCGTCAACGGCTCGGGCAAGACCACGACGATCGGCAAGCTCGCCTCGCAGTTCAAGGCGGCGGGGAAATCGGTGGTGATCGCGGCGGGCGACACTTTCCGCGCGGCGGCGGTGGAGCAGCTCCAGATCTGGGGCCAGCGGGCGGGGGTGCCGGTGCTGACCGCGCCCGAGGGCTCCGACCCGGCGAGCCTCGCTTTCGACGCGATGACCCGCGCGCAGGAGGACGGCGCGGATCTGCTGCTGATCGACACCGCCGGGCGGCTCCAGAACCGCGCCGACCTGATGGAGGAGCTGGCCAAGATCGTCCGCGTCATCCGCAAGAAGGACGAGACGGCGCCGCACAACACGCTGCTGGTGCTCGACGCCACCACCGGGCAGAACGCGCTGGCGCAGGTGGAGATCTTCCGCAAGATCGCCGATGTCTCGGGCCTGGTGATGACCAAGCTCGACGGGACGGCGAAGGGCGGCGTGCTGGTCAGCCTAGCCGACCGGTTCGGCCTGCCGATCCACGCCATCGGCGTGGGCGAGCAGATCGACGACCTCTCGCCCTTCGACCCCGAGGATTTCGCCCGCGCGCTGGTCGGGCTGGAGGGGTAGGGCGGCGTCTTCCGGATCGGGGAG
>JBDHSR010000347.1:0-3843 GCA_039808305.1 Gemmobacter sp.
CGGGCGGGGCCGCGGCGGCGGCCAGCAGGGCGTTCATCGGATGCCCGTCATGGCCGGGGGCGTAGCGCTCGCCCAGGAGGCGGGCGGCCGCCTGCGGCGCCTGCCCGGCGGGCAGGCTCAGCGCCCAGTCCACGAAGATCGAGCGGCATTCCTCCGCCGTGATCCCCTCGATATTGTAGCTTTCCCGCACCAGACCCTTGGGGTCCGCATCCTCAAGCCGCATCCGTCCCTCCCAGCCGGGCGTCGATCACCGCCGCCGCCGCAGTCACCGCCTGTTCCAGCCGGGCCGACAGCGCGGCGCCATCCGCCGCGCCGGTCTCGCGCACGAGGAAGGCGCGCCCGCCCTCGCCCACGCTCTCGAGATCGAGCGTCCGGTCGGTCAGCAGCCGCGCCCCCGCCTGGAGCCGCCAGAGCAGCCTGTAGGCATCGAGCAGCGTCTTCTCGTCCGAATCCGACAGGATGGCGCCTTTCGCGCCGGCGCGGATCTGCTGTTCCACCCGCCGCGCCGGATCGGCGGCGCGCAGGGCGGCGGTCTGGGCCAGCAATTCGATGTCCATCAGCCGGCCGGCGCCGTTCTTCGCCTCCCACGATCCGGCCGGGGGCTTCGCCGCCTGGAGCCGCTTGCGCATCTCGGCCACATCCGCCAGCACCGCCGCGCCGCCGGCCTTGGCGGCCAGCACCTCGCGCCGGATCGCCTCGACATCCGCCGCGAGGTTGGGATCGCCCGCCAGCACCCGCGCCCGGGTCAGCGCGAGATGCTCCCAGGTCCAGGCCTCGTCCATCTGGTAGCCGCGGAAGCTCTCGACCGAGGTGGCGACCGGCCCCTGCCGGCCGGAGGGACGCAGCCGCATGTCGACCTCGTAGAGCCGGCCTTCCGGCATCTGCGCGGTCAGCGCCGTCACCATCGCCTGGGTCAGCCGGGCGAAATAGGGCCGCGTGGCCAGCGGCTTCGGCCCGGCGCTCGCCTCCGCCCCTCCGGCGTCGTAGATCACGATGAGGTCGAGGTCGGATCCGGCATTGAGCCGCCCGGCGCCGAGGCTGCCCATGCCCAGCACCACCGCGCCGCGCCCCGGCTGCGGCCCGTGCCGCGCCGCGAATTCCGCCGCGACCACCGGCCAGAGCGCGGTCACCACCGCCTCGGCCAGATCGGCATAGCTCTTGCCGGCCTCGAAGGCGTCGATCAGCCCGCGCAGGTGATGCACCCCGATGCGGAAATGCCATTCCTTCATCCAGCGCCGCGCGGCGTCGAGCTTGCCCTCGTAATCCGCCACGCCCTCCATCGCCGCCGCCAGCGCCGCGCGCAGCACCGCCATGCCCGGCCAGGGCGCCCAGAACGAACCGCCGATCACCGCGTCCAGCACCGAGGCGTTGCGGCTGAGATAGCGCGCCAGCGCGGGCGTGGTGCCGGCGATGTCGACGATGAGGTCGATCAGCACCGGATTGGCGTCGAACAGCGAGAAGAGCTGCACGCCGGCCGGCAGGCCCTTCAGGAAGCCGTCGAAGGCGAGCAGCGCCTCGTCGGGATTGGCGGCTTTCTGGAGCGATCTGAGCAAGGTCGGGCGCAGCCGCCGGAAGATCCGCATCGCCCGTTCCGAGCGCAGCGCCGGATAGTTGCGCCAGGTCTCGACCAGGGCGCGGGCGGTCTCGGAGAGATCCGGCCCCTCCTCGGCCTCGGTGGGCGCGAAGAAGCCCTCGGTCAGCGCGTCGGTGCGCTCCAGCCGGTCCTTCAGCGCGGCGCGGAACCGCGCCACGTCGCTTTCGCCGCAGAGGGCCGCGATGCGGGCGACGCCCTCGGGGGTGGCGGGCATGTCATGGGTCTGGGCGTCGGCGACCATCTGCAGCCGGTGCTCGATCTCGCGATGCGCGCGGTAGAGCGCAGTCAGCTCCGCCGCCGTCTCGGGCGGCACCCAGCCCTTCGCGGACAAGGCCGCCAGCGCGCCCAGCGTGGTGCGGTCGCGCAGGCTCGGGTCGCGGCCGCCGGCGATGAGCTGGCGGGTCTGGGTGAAGAACTCGATCTCGCGGATGCCGCCGACGCCGAGCTTCATGTTGTGGCCCTCGATCACCACCGGCCCGTGCAGGCGGCGATGGTCGCGGATGCGCAGCCGCATGTCATGGGCGTCCTGGATCGCCGCGAAATCGAGATGCTTGCGCCAGACGAAGGGGGTGAGGGCGTTCAGGAACCGCTCGCCGGCGGCGAGGTCGCCCCCCGCCGGGCGGGCCTTGATATAGGCGGCGCGTTCCCAGGTGCGGCCCTGCGCCTCGTAATAGGCCTCGGCCGCGGCCATCGAGATGCAGACCGGCGTCACCGCCGCGTCGGGGCGCAGCCGCAGGTCGGTGCGGAACACATAGCCCTCGGCGGTGATGTCGGAGATCAGCGCCGTCATCTTGCGGGTGACGCGGATGAAGGCGGCGCGGGCCTCCTGCCAGTCCTCGCCGTAGCGGTCCTGGTCGAAGAGGCAGATGAGGTCGATGTCGGAGGAATAGTTGAGCTCCCCCGCGCCACCCTTGCCCATGGCGAGCGCCACCATGCCGCCGGCGGTTTCCGCATCCTCGGGGCGCTGGCCGGGCAGCTTGCCGCGCCGGATCTCGTCGGCGACCAGCCGCTTGAGGCTCAGATCCACCGCGAGGTCGGCCAGCCGCGACAAGGCGCCGGTCACCGTCTCCAGGGGCCAGACGCCGCCGAGATCGGCGAGCGCGGTCAGCAGCGCCACCCGCCGCTTGGCGCGGCGCAGTTCGGAGCCGAGCCGGTCGAGCGGCACCTCGTCGAGGGGCGTCAGCACCGCCTCCAGCGCGTCCTCGGGCGGGATCGCCAGCGCCGCGCGCAGCCAGTCGGCCTCGCGGGTCATCAGGCCCTTGAGATAGGGCGAGGAACCGGCGGTGCCCTCGAGCAGCGCGCGCAGTTCGGCGGCGAGGTCGGCGAAAGCGGCGGCGGTGTCGCTACCGGAGGCGGCGTCGAAGGCGATCGGGCAGCGGGTGAGGCGGGCGGCAAGCAGGCTCTGGGTCATGGCGCGACGATGGCCTTGGGGCGGGGCGGCGTCAACGAGGATCGCGGGCGCCGGGCGGGCGGCGCTTCCGGCCGCGGTCAAGAGAATGCCGTGCGCGACCGCCTCTGGCATCGCCGCCGCCGGCTTCATCGGACCTCTGGTCCCCGGGGGCCGCCATTGGGGTTCACCCAGACCGGCAAAGGCCTCCTCTCGCGGACCTGCGCGGCGATCCGCCCGACACGGCGGTGGTCTCTGGCGCGGTGCCGGAGGCGACACGTCGGCCGGCGCCGGTCTGAGGGACGGGTGGACCGCCA
This sequence comes from Gemmobacter sp., assembly GCA_039808305.1. Lineage (GTDB taxonomy): Bacteria > Pseudomonadota > Alphaproteobacteria > Rhodobacterales > Rhodobacteraceae > Gemmobacter. The sequence goes on from JBDHSR010000347.1 coordinate 3,299, forward strand.
CCCTGCCCCTTCCCTTCTCCACCCCACGCCACGGAGGGCAGCGCCCGACCGCCGGGTGGGCGCTGCTCCGATTGTGGTCTGCACTTTATGGCCGAGCACCGCCTAACTCTGATCCCCGCGCCAACGTCCCCGAAGCGCCCGCCCGAGGGGGCGGTCGGGCGCTGCCCGGCGGCACTGCGCGCCTTGTTACGGGCGGGGATAAGCTCACGCGGGGGCTATATCTGACAGATGCCATATCCGTTTTCTAGCAGGTCACGGGGCGCGAGGGATACCGGCCTGTCCTCGACCACCGGGACATCGCGCCATTCCCGCCCCAGCAGGCATCAGCCTTTCAGGGTCGGAAGCGGCCACCGTCCCGGAGCATCGCCGCCCCGCCCGGCGGGCCGTAGATCGGGGGCTCGTGCCTACCGGCCAGGGTCAACCGCGATCCCCGATTGTGGCGCCCGCCGATCCACCCTAATCCTGCCTGCGGGAGGATCAGCCGAATGTCGAAAAGCCTTGCCCGCGTCACCCGCGCCCTCGAAGCCGCCGGGGTCGCCGCCCGG
>JBDHSR010000348.1:0-3843 GCA_039808305.1 Gemmobacter sp.
GGGATGGTTTGAACCGCGTTGGTGACGGTTGTCCTTGGTTTCCCGTTGCGAAGTGAAGGCCATCTTCCGTGATTGCCCCCTGACGCCCCCGATCCCCCTGCCCGCAAAGCACCGCATCGCAAGCCAGGAAACCCTGGCCAGATGTCCAGCAACCCGGCACATGCCAAGGCGCGAAGAGCTGGCATGTGCCGATCGGAGCCACGATATGGAAACGCCATCCAAAACGATTGCCATATTCAGCAACGGATCATCCGCCCAGCTTCGGCCCGGCTTCGTGCAGGCCATGGCCCGAAGCGCCCGCTTCCAGATATTCATGATCTTCAGCATCTCGTTCTTCGTGTTCACACGCCCCTACGAGTTGCAGGTCGATCTTGAACGCTGGCAGGCCATTTCGATCATCGTGGCGATGGGTTCTATGGTTTTCGCCATATATTTCGTCGCTTTCTCCTTGCTGATCCGGTTCGGCGAGCGTCTGCGCATCCGCCGCTTCCACACGATCTGGCTGGTCCTCGCGACTTCGGGCCTGACCGCGTTCCTGGGTCAGCGCAGCCTGGCCATCTTCGGCGAGCCGCAGCTTTCGACGGCCTATACCTTGCTGGTCTGGGGCTTCCATTTCGCGGTCTTCGCGGGACTGGAGGTGCTGTTCGGCATCTTCGTGCTGCCCGAGCTTGTCGACACCAGCGAAAGGCTGCCGGACAGGCCGCCGATGTCCCTGCCTTCCTTTGCCGAACAGACCGGGATGTTGTTGCCGATGCCGCCGGAAGAGGTGATCGGGGTCGAGCCGGCTCCGCTGCCGTCCGCTTCGACGCCGGCTCCATCCCCGGCGGCCTCGGCCGAGATACCCGTCATCTCCATCTCCGACCGCCGGTTGCCGGCCCGGGCGATCCGCCGGGCCGCGTCGCAGGAACACTATATCTCGATCTCGATGTTCGGCGGCGAGACCCATTTCATCCGCGGCCGTATCCGCGATTTCCTGGGCCAGGTGCCGGAGGATCTGGGGTATTGCATCCATCGTTCCCACTGGGTGTCCTGGAAGGGGATCGAACGGGTCGACAACCTGAAGGACAGCACGACGGTCATCCTCGACGACGATACCGAACTGCCGGTGGCCCGGGGACGGCGGTCGGATTTCATCGCGCGCTGGAACCGGCGCGTTCACGAGGCCGCGGGCAGGCATGGGCGACGGGTCGGCCCTGTCCCACCTGCGGGGCGCGGCACGGCGCTGCGAAGGCTCGAACATGCGGGGGCCGAGGAGAACTGTATGGCGGGAGTTGGCCAAGGGTAGCCACCCACCGGGCCTTGCGGGAGAACGGAAAGACGGAGCGCCAGAATCGGCCGGCCATGGCGCCAGTCGCGAAATGTATCCGTCCGGCGATATGATCGCGGTTGGCGCTGATGGAAGCGTATCCGCCGCGATGGAAGATCGCTGCGCCGACAGTTCATCTGCCTCGAAAAACATTCCACGACAATTGAAGCGAGGGTTCGGGACTCGATGCCTGCCTGTGCCGATGGGCACCGTTATGGATACGGCTCGTCTCTACCACAGCCGAGCGGATTGCCGCGAACGGCAAGCTGCGGGAAGGCAACGGGATGCGCATCGCATGTCCATGAGCCCCCTCCTGTGCCGGAAAAGGCAGCCTCCGGCCGGAAAGGGCTCGCGATGATCGCCTTGGGAATGCGCGTCCAGATCCGCCGTGGCGGCGCTGCGATCCCGGTCGAACGGCTGGAGATCGGCGATCTGATCTACGATCCGCTCCGCGACAACTATCTGGAGATCTGCGACCTGCTCAGCCGGGAAAGCGGTCCGCCCGGCCATGCGCTGATCCGCATTGCGGCCGGGGCGCAGGGTCCGGGGCGGCCGGCGCGCGATCTGCTGGTCAGCCCGCAGCAGCCGGTCGCGACGGTGGCGCCCCAACCGGCGGAACTTTCGCGCCCGGAGGTCCGGCTGGTGCCGGCCACGCGGGTCGGCACCCCATTCCGGCAGCCGACCCGGCTGTTCGTGGTGATCCCGGAACGCACGGGCTTCGCCTGTGTCGAGGGCATGGTGGTGGCGTTGCGCGATGGCGCGGAGCTGTTCGGTGAGCCGAGGGCCCCATGATCATCTCGGTGGTATCGAAACGCCGGCCAGGTAGCCCTCACCTTGGGGTGAGAGACTTTCGACACGCCCCAGCCCTTCTGTCTCCCCGCGGCTCAGTTCCCTTGTCAGGAAGTCGTGCAGCAGGGCGGCGACATCGCTCGGCTCACCGGGACCGGGGACGAGGCTGAGGTCGAACATCGGCAGGGCGGGCAGGCCCTCGGCCTCGCCTATGCGCGCAAGGCCGGGTGGCAGGCAGGAGGCGACCAGCGCCACCACCGCCAGCCCGGCCTGCGCCACCGCCATCAGCCCGTGCAGGCTCTTGCTGGAGCAGACCACGCGATAGGGCCGCTCGGCCCCTTGCAGCGCCTCCACCGCATAGCGGCGCGCGATGTCGCCCGCCTCATAGAGCGCGACGGGCAGCGGATCGCGCAGCCAGGCCGCATGTTCGGGCGCGGCCGCCCAGACGAAACGCTCGCGGCGCAGCACCGCGAAGGGCTGGCGCGGCTCGCGCGTCACCAGCGCCAGATCCAGCCTGCCGGCATCGAGATGGCGCAGCAGGAAGGGCGACGGCTCGCAGGTCAGCTCGAACTCCGCCAGCGGATGATCCTGCGCGAAACGCGCCAGCAGCGGCAGCATCAGATAGGCGGCGTAATCCTCGGGGACGCCCAGCCGCACCACGCCGGCGGTCTCGGGGCGGCGCAGGCTGGCCAGCGCCTCGTCCGACAGCCGCAGCAGGCGGCGGGCATGAAGCAGCAGCTCCTCCCCCGCCGGATTGGGGCGCAGGGCGCGGCCGTCGCGGCGGAACAGCGGCCGGCCGACCTCCTGCTCCAGCCGCTGGATCTGCATGCTGACCGCCGACTGGCTGCGCCCGATCCGCGCGGCGGCGTGCAGCACGCTGCCGCAGTCGATGACCGCCATGAAGCTGCGCAGGAGGGCAAGGTCCAGAGGGTCCGGCATGATCTATCACCGAATCTGAGGTATCAGCTCAAATCTATTCGTTTGATTGAGGTGCATTGCAAGCCGTAGAACGGCCGGCGAAGCATATGGGGCGGACGGATGCGTTACGGAACGGGCATGGCGCTGGTGCTGACGGCAGGGACGCTCTGGTCGTTCCAGGCGCTGATCATCCGGCAGATCGAGGATGCCTCGGCCTGGACCGTGCTGTTCTGGCGCTCGCTGGCGATGCTGCCGGTGGTGCTTGTTTTCCTCGGCTGGCGGTCGGGCGGCTCGCCCTGGCCCGCGATCCGCAAGGCCGGGCTGGCCGGCGTGCTGGGCGGGTTCGGGCTGATCGCCGCGATGGGCGGCGCGATCCTCGCCTTCCAGACCACCACCGTCGCCAACGCGGCTTTCCTGCTGGCGGCCTCGCCCTTCCTCGCCGCGGCGCTGGGCCGCGCGATCCTGCACGAGCGGGTCGCGCCCCGGACCTGGGCGGCCATCGCGCTGGCGCTGATCGGCATCTTCGTCATGGTGCGGGACGGGCTGGCCGCCGGCGCCTGGCTGGGGAATGCGGCCGCGCTCGCCTCGGCGCTCGGTTTCGCCGCCTTCACCGTGACCCTGCGCTGGCGCCATGTCGAGGACAGCCTGCCCGCGGTGGTTCTGGGCAGCCTGTTCTCCGTCATCGCCGGCGCCCTCATCGCGGGCCAGGCGGGGCAGCCTCTGGCCGTTTCCACCCCCGATCTCCTGTGGTGTCTGCTGATGGGCGTGGTCACGCTGTCGGGCGGCATGATCCTCTACACGCTGGGCAGCCAGGTGGTTCCCTCGGCCGA
>JBDHSR010000349.1:0-3840 GCA_039808305.1 Gemmobacter sp.
AGTGGTGATCGTGGCGCGCGACGCCGACCGGGTGCGCCGCGCGGCGGCGGAGACCGGCTGCCTCGCGCTGCCGGGCGATGTGTCGCTGCCCGGCGCGGGCGGCGCGCTGGTCGCCGGGGCGGCGGAGTTGCTGGGCCGGATGCCCGACATCCTTGTCACCAATACCGGCGGCCCGCCCACGGGCAGCTTCCAGGCCACCGATGCGGAGGCCTGGGCCAAGGGGTTCCAGGGCCTGTGGATGAGCGCGGTGGACAGTATCCGCGCCGCGCTGCCGGCGATGAAGGAAAACCGCTGGGGCCGCATCCTCGCCGTGACCTCGGTGGCGGCGAAGGAGCCGCAGCCGGGCCTCGTGATCTCGAACGGGTTGCGGGCGGGGTTGCTGGGGATGCTGAACACCCTGTCGCGCGAGGTCGCGGCCGAGGGGATCACGGTGAACGCCCTGCTGCCCGGCTATACCAATACCGACCGCATGGCCGAACTGGGCGTCGACAATGCCACGATGGGTCCGAAGATCCCCGCCGGCCGGCTGGGCGAGCCCGAGGAATTCGCGGCGCTCGCCGCCTTCCTCGCCTCCGGCCGGGCCTCCTACATCACCGGCCAGGCCATCGCGGTGGATGGCGGGCTGCTCCAGTCGATCTGAGGTGACATGATGGCACATCCCGCGCGTCCGGCCTTCGCCGGCTGGCTGTCCGAGACCAATGACATAACCCGGCTGTTCCTGTCGGCCGGGCAGATCCCGGGCCTCATCAACATGGCGGGCGGGTTGCCCGATCCGTCGACATGGCCGGTGGCCGAGCTGTCGGCGCTGGCGGCCCGCGCCGTGGCCGATCATCCGGGCGAGGCGCTGGCCTATCCGCCCATCGAGGGCCTGCCCGCCCTGCGCGACCTGATCGCCGCCCGGTTCGGCGCGCCGGGCCTGAGCCTGACGCGCGAGAACGTGCTGATCGTGACCGGCGGGATGCAGGCGCTCGATCTGGTCGGCAAGGTGCTGCTGGAGGAGGGCGGGCTGATCGCGGCGCAAAGCCCGGCCTATCTGGGCGCGCTGGATGCGTGGAAGCCGCGCCGCCCCGCCTATCGCCCGATGCGGCTGGAGGCGGACGGGTTCGATCCGGTCGCGGCGCTGCGGGGCGCGCAATTCGCCTATACGGTGCCGAATTTCTCCAACCCCACCGGGCGGCTGGTCGGGCTGGAGGCGCGGCGCGCGCTGGTCGCGGCGGCGGAGACCACCGGCACCTGGCTGGTCGAGGACGATCCCTACGGCACGCTCTATTACGACGGCGCGCCGTTGCCCCGGATGCTGACCCTCTCCGGCAAGGGCGGCGGCTATGACGGGCCGGTGATCTATCTGGGCACGCTGTCGAAGGAACTGGCGCCGGGCTTCCGCGTCGGCTGGGTGATCGCCGCGCCCGAGATGATCCGGGCGCTGGTCATCGCCAAGCAGGGATCGGACATGTGCACCCCGGGGCTGAGCCAGCGCATCGCGCTGGACGCCTTCGCCGCCGGCCTGACCGAACGCGTCCTGCCGGAGATCCTCGCGCTTTACCGCACGCGCCGCGACGCGCTTTGCGCCGCCATGGCCGAGCATCTGGCGGACCTCTACGACTGGGAGATCCCGGCGGGCGGCATGTTCGTCTGGGCCACCGCCCGCGACCCGGCGCTGGACACCGACCGGCTGCTGCGCGAGGCGCTGGCGCATGGCGTCTGCGTCACGCCCTCCAGCGTTTTCGACCCGGAGGGGCGGAACCGCCGGTCGATCCGCATCAACTTCACCCTGAACGAGCCCGCGAAACTGGCCGAAGGGGTGCGCCGGCTCGCCGCCGCCACCCGCGCCGGTCTTGCGCGGGCGGCCTGAACGGGCGCGGGGGCCGGATCATCCGGCCCCATCCGGGCGTCAGCCCTCCGCGTCGCTCTCCAACGGGACCTGGGTCAGGTAGTTGGTCTTCAGGAACTCGACGAAATTGTCGCGGAACTGGCGGGTATGGGCATGGGCCAGCCGGTCGGCCAGGTCGACATCGCGCGCCCGGATCGCCTCCAGCATGTCGGCATGCTCGTCGGTCAGCAGATAGCCGTCATGCGTCTGTTCCAGAAAGTCGAAATGCAGGTGCAGCATCCGCCGCCCCTGATTGAGCAGCCGTTCGTAGAACGAGGCGAGATAAGGGTTCCGTCCCGCCGCCGCCACCGCCATGTGGAAGGCCATGTTGGTTTCCGACATCTTCAGGTGATTGCCGGTGCGCACGGCGGCGGCGAAATCCTTTTCCCGCCGGGCGATGAGGCGCAGGTCGGCCTCGCTGCGCAGCGCCGCCGCCAGCCGCGTGTTCATCCGCTGCGCGATGTCCAGCGCCTCGACATATTTCGGGAAGGCGAGGATGTCGATCGGCGCGACGATGGTGGAGCGGTTGGCCAGCGTCACCACCAGCTCGTCGCCCGACAATCGGATCAGCGCCTCGCGCACCGGCGAGCGCGACATGCCGAATCGCTCGGCCAGCGTGGTCTCGTCCAGCAGTTGCCCGGGCGCCAGCGCCAGCGCCAGGATCTCGTCATGCAGGGTCTGGTAGACGTATTTCCAGCCCGACCCCTTGGCGTGCTTCAGGTCCGCTTCGTCGGCCATGGCATTGCTCCGGCATCGCTTTCTTCCCCGAACAGCTAACCCCATTCCGCTCCGCTGTCGACAGCGTGATTTTTTCATTTGACGTGTCGTCACGCTGTCGTCATGTTACTTTCAGTCGACACGATGACGACAAGAATCGTCGGTCCATCCGGTTACCGGGGCAAGGCCCCACATCAGGGAGAAGGCAATGTTCATGAAATTCGCCAAACCGCTGGCCGCCGCCGCGCTGGTCGCCGCCGGGATCGCCGGCACCGCAATGGCGCAGGACGGCAAGAGCTACTGGCAGAACGTGCAGGCGGCGGGCGTGCTGCGCTGCGGGGCCGCGGTGGCGCCGCCCTATGTGATGCGCGACCCGGCCTCGGGCGAATATTCCGGCTTCTTCGCCGATCTCTGCCGCGAATTCGCCGAGACGCTGGAGGTGAAGCCGGAATTCGTCGACACCACCTGGGACAATATCGTGGCCGGCCTGCAAGCGGGCAAATGGGACGTGTCGCTGGCGCTGAACCGCACCCCGATCCGCGCGATGGCGGTGCAGTTCTCGATCCCGGCGATGGAATACCAGATCTCGCTCGCCTACAACAAAGAGAACCCGAAGATCCCCGCCAACCCGGTTTCGGTCGCCGACATCGACCTGGAGGGCGTGACGCTCGCCGTCATGTCGGGCACCGCGCAGGACAAGGCGATCTCGGCGGCGGTGAAGACCGCGACCGTGCTGCGCCTGCCCACCAATGACGAAACCCGCCTCGCCGTGGTGTCGCGCCGCGCCGACATCCTGGTCGACGCCTCGGACACCAACCTGCTGTTCACGCAGGCCAACGACTGGGCGGTGGCGCTGAACCCGGAACCCGCGCTGGCCAAGCAGGGCGTGTCCTTCGGCCTGCCCTATGGCCTGTCGGCGGCGGATGTCGAGGTGGTCGACATCTTCCTCGAAGAGCGCGTGGCGACCGGCCATGTCGACGCCCTGATCCGCAAGGCCGCCGACGAGGTGCTGGCCGCCGGCCAGTGACACGCTTCGGGCCGCCCGGGAGGGGGCGGCCCGGTTCATCCATCCGGGGGGAGCCTGCCATGACCGCAACGGCGGACACATCCGCGCTCGTGCGCATCAACGACCTTCACAAGGGCTATGGCCCGCATATCAAGGTGCTGCGCGGCCTGAACATCGAGATGAAGCCGGGCGAGCGGGTGGTGGTCATCGGCCCCTCGGGCGGCGGCAAGAGCACGCTCCTGCGCGT
>JBDHSR010000350.1:0-3831 GCA_039808305.1 Gemmobacter sp.
CACAGGCCGGACTTGTGAACCCACACCGCTTGCGGCAGGCTCCGTCCCATGCGCCCGTTCGCCGCCCTCGCCGCCTTCTGCCTTCTGCTTGCCCCCGCCGCATGGGCGGAGGTGACGGTCTTCCCCGCGCCGGGGGGCGAGGCGCGGGCGATGACGGTCTATTCCTCACTGGATACCCGCCTCGCCGCGCCGCTGATCGCGGCCTTCCAGCAAGACCATCCGCAGGTGACGGTGCGCTACGAGGATCTGCTGACCGGCGTGCTGCACGAGCGGATCGTGGCGGAAAGCCGGGCGGGCGGACCGACGGCGGATCTCGCTTTCTCCTCGGCGATGGACTTGCAGGTGAAGCTGGCCAATGACGGCCATGCCCGCGCCGTCGTCACCCCCGCCACCCCGGACTGGCCCGACTGGGCCAACTGGCGCGACACCGCCTATGCGCTGACCTTCGAGCCCGCCGTCTTCGCCTATCACAAGCCGAGCTTCGCGGATCATCCGCCGCCCGCCACCCGCGCCGGGCTGATGCGCTGGATGGCCGAACACCCGGACCGGGCGCAAGGCCGGATCGGCACCTACGACATCGCCCGGTCCGGCGTGGGCTACCTGTTCCTCGCCCGCGACCAGGACCTGTTTCCCGGCATCTGGGAGGTGATCGCCGCCATGGGCCGCGCCGATGTGCGGCAATACCCGACCTCGGGCGAGTTGCTGGAGCGGATCGCCGACGGGCGGATCGCGCTCGGCTACAACCTGCTCGGCTCCTATGCGGCGGAATGGGCCCGGGGGCATGAGACGGTGGGGCTGATCCTGCCGCGCGACTTCACGGTGGTGGTGTCGCGCGTGGCGCTGGTGCCGGAGAAGGCGGCCGCGCCCGACCTCGGCGCCGCCTTCCTCGGCTTCCTGATGTCGCCCGACGGGCAGGCCCGGCTGTCGCGCACCCTGCGGCTGCCGGCGGTGAGCCTGGAGGTGGCCGGCCAGACCAGCCCGGCCGGCGGCATGCAGGATCTGAGCGGGCTGCGGCTGAAGCCGGTGCCGGTCAGCCCCGGCCTGCTGGCCTATCTCGACCAGGCCACCCGCAAGCGGCTGATCGCGCGCTGGAACCGCACGCTCGCCGGCCGCTGACCCGCGACGCCCTCAGGACCAGCTCACATCGCCGAGGAAGATATAGCCGGCGCCGTAGATCGTCTTGATCAGCGTCGGGTTCTTCGGATCCTCGCCGAGCTTGGTGCGCAGGCGCGAGATGCGCACATCCATCGCCCGGTCGAAACTCTCGCCCGCCGCGCCGCCGAGGCTTTCCTGCATCTGGGCGCGCGAGATCAGCCGCTTCGGGCTTTCGAGGAACAGCCGCAGCACCTCGCCCTCGGCATGGGAGAAGGCCACCTCGGCCCCGTCGGCGGCGACCAGCAGGTAGCGGTCGAAATGCGCGGTCCAGCCGTTGAACCGGGCAAGCTGCGCGCCGCGCTCGGGTTCGGGGCGCGACTTGCGCAGCCGGGCGCGGACGCGGGCCACCACCTCTGCCGGGTCGAAGGGCTTGATGATATAGTCGTCGGCGCCGAGTTCGAGGCCGGTCACCCGGTCCTGCACCTGGGCGCGGCCCGAGATGATGATGATCGAGGCGCCGGATTCCAGCGCCAGCCGATGCACCACCGCCAGCCCGTCGCGGTCGGGCAGGCCGAGATCGACGAGGCAGACATCCGGCGTCATCCGCTTCAGCGCCGCCTCGAACTCGGTGGCGCGGCCATGGGTGGTGACGCGGAACCCCGCCTCTTCCAGCGCGTCGGCCAGCATCCGGCGGATTTCCGGCTCGTCGTCGAGAATGGCGATATGGGCCGGGCTCATGGCAGGCCCGCCATGGCGGCGGCGAGGGCCGCCGCGTCGAAGGGTTTGCCGATCACCGGGGCGGGGGCGCCGGCGCGGCGCGGATCGCCGGGGGGCAGCGCGCTCATCAGCAGCAATCGCGCCGGATGGCCGCATGCCGCCAGCCGCGCCGCGAGATCGGCGCCGCTGTCGGGGCCGAGCTGGATGTCGGAGAGCACGAGGCCGATGCCCGGCACCTCGGCCAGCGTCTCGGCCTCGGCGACGCCGGACGCCTCGATCACCGCATGGCCGAGGCCGCGCAGCATCTCGCGCACGGTTTCGCGGATGTCGGGATCGTCCTCGACCAGCAGCACCAGTTGCGGCGGCGGGGTTTCGGCCACCGGCCGCCAGGGCAGCCGCAGCGAGACGGTGGCGCCGCCGCCCGGCCGGTTCGACAGCCGGACCGAGCCGCCCGCGAGCGTGATCTGGTCGTAGACCATCGACAGGCCGAGGCCGGTCCCCTCGCCGCCCTTGGTGGTGTAGAACGGGTCGAGCGCCTTCTCCAGCGCCTCGGCGGTGAAGCCCGGCCCGTCATCCTCCACCCTGATCTCGGCCCAGGTGTCGCGCACCGGGCGGACGCGGATGCGGATCGCGCCGCCCGCGCCCGCCATGGCGTCGCGCGCGTTCAGCACCAGATTGACCAGCGCGTCCTGGAGGATGCCGGCATCGAGCAGCAGGAGCGGCAGCGCGGCGTCGCAGTCGATCTCCAGCCGGGTCTGCGGCGGCAGGGTGGGCGAGGCCAGAAGCCGCAGGTCGGCCAGCAACGCCGCCAGATCGGTCGGCCCCAGCTTCAGCGAGGGCCGGCCCGAGATCGAGGCGATCCGGTCGAGCAGCACGCCGCCCCGCCGCGCCGCCGCCACCGTGCCCGCGACCAGCGCGCGGGCCTCGTCGGGCAGCGCGGTGCGCTCCAGCCGGCTTTGCAGGCCGAGGATGATGGTCAGCAGATTGGCGAAATCATGCGCCACGCCGGATGTGAGCTGGATCGCCAGTTCGCGCTTGCGGGTCTGGGTCAGCGCGGCGCGGGCCTGCGCCTCGGCCGTCACGTCGGTCGACAGGATATAGACGCCGTTCACCGGCCCGTCCCCCGTCCGGTCGGGGTTGAAGGCGGCGCGGATGCGGTGGCCCGAATCGTCGTCGGTGAATTCGAGGACCGAGGGCTCGCCCTCCAGCGCGCGTTGCAGATAGGGCAGGATGCGGCCGAACACCGCCTCGCCCAGCGCCTCGCGCCCGGAGAGGCCGATGATGTCGGGGCCGCGGCCGGGCAGCACATTGCCGAGGCGGCGGTTGGAATAGGTATAGCGCAGGTCGCGGTTCACATGGGCGATATGGGCGGGCATCATCTCGGTGGTCAGCCGGATGCGCGCCTCCATCTCGGTCAGCTCGCGCTTGGCCTCCTGAAGGGCGGCATTGGTGGCGGCGAGGGCGCGGTTGGCCTGGGCCAGCCGTTCGGCCTTGGCGAGCACCTCCTCCGACAGCTCCACCGAGCGGTCGCGCAGCATCCGCTCCTGAAGCTTCACCTCGGTGATGTCGGTATAGACGGTGACCCAGCCGCCCTGTTGCAGCGGCGCCCCCTCCACCGAGATCCAGCGCCCGCCCGGCCGCTCGCGCTCCATGTAATGCGGCTGGAAGGCGCCGGCGGTCTGCACGCGGGCGATCACCGCCGCCTCCGGGTCCTCGACCGGGCCGTATTCGCCGCGCTGCACCAGATAGCGGATGGTATCCTCGAAAGAGGCGCCCTCGGTGACCAGCGCCTCGGGCAGATCGAACATTTCCTGGAAGCGGCGGTTCGACAGGGCGAGGTTCAGGTCGCGGTCGTAGATCGACAGCGCCTGCTGGATCAGGTTCAGCCCCGCCCGCATCAGCCCGGATCTTTCGCTGTCCTGCATGGCCTCGCCCTCCCCGCCCGGAATGGCTAGGACGGATCGGCCCGCGCCGCAACCGGAGATATGCCGGTTGTCGGGCATGGGGAGGGAGACGCCA
>JBDHSR010000351.1:0-3814 GCA_039808305.1 Gemmobacter sp.
TAGACGGTGGCGAAATGCGCCTTGGGATAGAGGCGGCGGACCAGTTCCAGGGTCTTGCCGCTGTCCACCAGGTCGTCGACGATCAGGATGCCCTCGCCGTCGCCCATCAGCTCGGGCTGCGGGCTCTTGGTCACCACCGCCTCCATCCGGGCCTGGTGGTTGTAGCTTTTCACCGAGATGGTATCGACCACCCGGATGTCGAGCTCGCGGCTGACGATCATCGCCGGGACGAGGCCGCCGCGGGTGATGCCCACCACCGCCTTCCATGTGCCGCCTTCGCCCGGCCCCTTGCCGTCCATCCGCCAGGCCAGCGCGCGCGCGTCGCGGTGGATCTGGTCCCAGCTGACATGGAAGCCTTTTTCATGCGGTAGCTTGTCGATCATGGAGCGCCTCAGGTGAGAGCCAGTTTCAGGCCGAGAAGGGCGAGCAGCCCGCCGAATACCCGTTCGAACACCACTTTCAGGCCGATATAGGCCCGCCGGGTGCGTTCGAGAGAAAAGATGCGGGTGACCAGCGCCGCGCAGCCGGTATCGTTGACGAAGACCATGCAGAGGATCGCCGCATAGGCCCAGAGCGGCGCCTGCGGCGGGATGAAGGTCAGAAAGACCGTGCCGAAGAACACCGCCGGTTTCGGATTGGCCAGTTGCGTCGTCACCCCGAGCCGGAGCAGGCCGAGATTCGAGCGCGCGGTGACCGCCGCGCCGTCGCCGATCGGCTCGGGCGCGTGGCGCCACATCTGCACCGCCAGCCAGACCAGATAGGCCGCGCCGGCGAGTTTCAGCGCGGTCAGCAGCGATGGCGCGAGCTTGAACAGCACCGACAGGCCGAACAGCGCGGCGGCGGCCCAGAAACAGGCGCCGAGCCCGATGCCGACCGCGAGCCAGGCCCCGCGCGCGAAGCCCTCGCGCAGCCCGGTGCGCGCCGCCATCAGGATCGCGGGGCCCGGCGAGATCGCCGCCGCGAGTTGCACGAGATAGATGGCCAGCAGCGCGCCGAGGGTCATGGCTTGCGTCTCTCAGTCCTTGCGGCCGGTCACCACGTCGATGTCGGGCGCGTCCACCGCCTTCATGCCGACGGCGTGGTAGCCCGCGTCGACATGCAGGTTCTCGCCCGTGGTGCCCGATCCCAGATCGGACAGCAGATAGAGCGCGGCCTTGCCGACCTCCTCCTGCGTCACGTTGCGGCGCAGGGGGGAGTTCAACTCGTTCCACTTCATGATGTAGCGGAAATCGCCGATGCCGGAGGCGGCGAGGGTCTTGATCGGCCCGGCCGAGATCGCGTTGACGCGGATGCCGTCCTTGCCCAGATCCTCGGCCAGATACATCACCGAAGCCTCCAGCGCCGCCTTGGCCACGCCCATCACGTTATAGTGGGGCATCACCTTCTCGGCGCCGTAATAGGTCAGCGTCAGCAGGCTGCCGCCCGGCCCCATCAGCGCGGCGGCGCGGCGGCAGACCGCGGTGAAGGAATAGACCGAGATGTCCATGGTCATCGAGAAATTGCCGCGCGAGGTGTCGACATAGCGCCCGCGCAGCTCGTTCTTGTCGGAAAAGCCGATGGCATGGACCACGAAGTCGATCCCGCCCCAACGCTCCTGCACCGCGGCGAACAGGCCGTCGAGGCTTTCCTCCGACCCCACGTCGCATTCGGCGAGGAAATCCGAGCCGACCTGCGCGGCCAGCGGCTCCACCCGCTTCTTCAGCGCCTCGCCCTGGTAGGAGAAGGCGAGCTCCGCGCCCTGGTCGGCGCAGGCCCTGGCGATGCCCCAGGCGATCGACTTGTCGTTCGCCAGCCCCATGATGAGCCCGCGCTTGCCGGCCAGCAGTCCAGTCGCCATCTGTTCCCTCGCACGTTTATTCCTGGCTGAGCCCGAGGTGTAGGCGATCCGCCGGGCCGCATCAAGGGCGCGAGAACAGGCTTGAAGCGGCCGGGGCGCGGTGCGATCCATGATGCGGATCAAGGAGAGAGCGATGGACCGGACGGGCATTTTCGCGGGCGACGACCCTTTCGCGCTGGCGCAGCGCTGGCTGGACGAGGCGGAGGCGACGGAGATCAACGATCCCAACGCCATCGCGCTTTCGACCGTCGATGCCGGGGGTCTGCCGAATGTCCGCATGGTGCTGCTGAAGGAGATCGAGCCCGGCCCCGACGGCGCCTTCGTGTTCTACACCAATTACGGCAGCGCCAAGGCGCGCGAGATCGAGGGGGCGGGCAAGGCCGCCTTCGTCCTGCACTGGAAGAGCCTGCGCCGGCAGATCCGGGTGCGCGGCCTCGTCGGGCGCGAGGAGGGGCCGGCGGCCGACGCCTATTACGCCAGCCGCAGCCTGAAGTCGCGGCTCGGCGCCTGGGCCAGCCGGCAGTCGGAGCCGCTCACCTCGCGCACCGCGCTGATGGCCGAGGTGGCGAAGGTCACCGCGCTCAAGGGTCCGAATCCGCCGCGCCCGCCGTTCTGGGGCGGCTTCCGCATTCGCCCGCTGGAGATCGAATTCTGGGCCGATGGCGCCTTCCGGTTGCACGACCGTTTCCGCTGGCGGCGGGATGCGCCGGATGCGGTCTGGAAAATTGACCGGCTGAACCCTTGATTTTCACGCTTCGTGAAATGCACGCCTTCCTCCGGCGCGGTTTTTTGCTTGAACACGCCGCGCGATTGACCGATTGACTATAGCCGAGGGACAAACTGGGGAAGCGGCTCTCGATATGTCTGAGCAGAAGGAGGCCATGCCACATCTGGTGCATGGCAAGGTGAAGTGGTTCGATCCGGCGAAGGGCTTCGGCTTCATCGTCGGCGACGACGGGGGTGCGGACATCCTGCTGCACGCCAATGTACTGCGCAATTACGGACAGAGTTCCGTCGCCGACGGAACCGTGATCACGGTCATGGCGCAGAACACGCAGCGTGGCGTGCAGGCGGTGGAGGTCCTGAGCATCGAGCCGCCGGCCGGGACCAGCTTCCCGCTGGGCGAGGATCAGGGCCTGGCCACGCCCGAGGAGATCGCCGCGCGTCCGCTGGAGCCGGCGCGCGTGAAATGGTTCGACAAGGCCAAGGGCTTCGGCTTCGCCAATGTCTTCGGCCGCCCGGAGGATGTGTTCATCCATATCGAGGTGCTGCGGATGTCGGGCTTCGCCGATCTGGTGGCGGGCGAGGCGGTCTGCCTGCGCATCATCGAGGGCAAGCGCGGCCGCATGGCGGTGCAGGTGGTGTCATGGGAAGCCGCGGCGCGGACCGGGGCCTGACGGCCGCCCTGCTGCTCCTGTGGCCGGGCGGCGCGGCGCTGGCCGGCGCCTGCGATCCGGCCGCCGTGGATCTGCGCGGCCCGTTCGGCGCGGCGCATTTCTCGGTCGAGGTCGCGGATGACGCGGCGGAGCGGGCGCAGGGGCTGATGTTCCGCGACAGCCTGCGGCAGGGGGCTGGGATGCTCTTCGTCTACGAGGGGCCGCAGCATGCGGTGTTCTGGATGAAGAACACGCTGGTGCCGCTCGACATGCTGTTCGCCGATGCGGCCGGGCGGGTGACGCGGGTGCATCACGGCGCGGTGCCGCTGGACGAGACGCCGATCGACGGCGGCGAGGGCGTGGTCTATGTGCTGGAGATCAACGCGGGCCTCGCGCAGCGCATCGGCATCGCCCCGGGTGCGGAACTGCGCCATCCCGCCATTCCGCCCGCGCAGGCCGCCTGGCCCTGCGATGCGCAATAGGGCTTTCCAACCCCGGCCAAGCCGGGTAGGACAGCCGCAATCGGGGCGTAGCGCAGCCTGGTAGCGCGACGGTTTTGGGTACCGTAGGTCGGAAGTTCGAATCTTCTCGCCCCGACCAT
>JBDHSR010000352.1:0-3798 GCA_039808305.1 Gemmobacter sp.
GGCGAGACGCTGGGCGTGGTGGGCGAGAGCGGCTCGGGCAAATCGACGCTGGCGCGCACCATTCTGGGGCTGAACCCGGCCAGTTCGGGCCGCATCCTATTCGAGGGGCACGACCTGACCGCCGCCGCCGCCCCGGCCCGGCAGGCGGGGCTGGCCCATCTGCGGGCCGGCGCCGCGATGGTGTTCCAGGACCCGTTCAACGCGCTCAACCCCCGCATGACGGTGGGCGAGACGCTGGCCGAGGTGCTGCGCCACCGGGGCCGGACGCCGCCCGACCGGATCGGGGCCCGCATCGGCGAATTGCTGGACATGGTGGGGCTCGACCGCGCCTTCGCCGCCCGCCTGCCGCGCAGCCTGTCGGGCGGGCAATGCCAGCGCGCCGGGATCGCCCGCGCGCTGGCGGTCGATCCGCGCGTCATCATCGCCGACGAATGCGTGGCGGCGCTGGACGTGACGATCCAGGCGCAGATCGTGGCGCTGTTCCGCGAGCTGACCGAGAAGACCGGCCTCACGCTGATCTTCATCGCCCATGACCTCGCCATCGTGCGCAATCTCTGCGAGCGGGTGGTGGTGATGCACCATGGCGAGATCGTGGAGGACGGGCCGTCCGCCCGCGTCTTCGCCCGGCCCGAAAAGCCCTATACCGCCGCGCTGATCGCGGCGATCCCCGACATAGACCCAGACCGCCCCATCAACGGCGGCATTTCCCCCCTCTCCCAACAGGAGCTTGCGACATGATGAAGAAACTGACCGGGGCGCTCGCCTTCAGCCTGATGATGACGACCGCGCTCACCTCCTATGCCGAGGCGCAGGGCGTGCTGACCATCGGCCGGCGCGAGGACAGCTCCACCTTCGATCCGATCAACACCGCGCAGAACATCGACTTCTGGGTGTTCTCGAACGTGTTCGACGTGCTGGTGCGCGTCGATAACGAAGGCAAGAACCTGATCCCCGGCCTCGCCGAAAGCTGGGACGTGTCGGAGGACGGGCTGACCTATACCTTCCATCTGCGCGACGCGAAATTCTCGGACGGCACCGCCGTTTCGGCCGAGGACGCGGCCTATTCGCTGGCCCGCATCCGCGACAGCGAGCTGTCGCTCTGGGCCGACAGCTACGCCATCATCAAGGACATGCAGACGCCGGACGCCAAGACGCTGGTGGTCACGCTGAACGGGCCGTCCGCGCCGTTCCTCTCCACCCTCGCCATGCCGGGCGCCTCGATCGTCTCGAAGGCCGCGATGGAGGCCGCCGGGCCCGAGGCTTTCGCGGAAAAGCCGGTCGGCTCGGGCGCCTTCATGCTGAAGGAATGGCGGCGCGGCGACCGGGTGATCCTGGAGAAGAACCCGGATTACTGGGATGCCGCCAATGTCGATCTGGACGGGGTGGAGTGGATCTCGATCCCCGACGACAACACCCGGATGCTGGCGGTGCAGGCCGGAGAGCTGGATGCGGCGATCTACGTCCCCTTCTCGCGCGTCGAGGAGTTGAAGAAGGACGCCAACCTGAACGTGGTGGTCAACCCCTCCACCCGCGAGGACCATCTGCTGATCAACCATGAGCATGAGCCCCTGAACGATGTGCGGGTGCGCGAGGCGCTGGATTACGCCATCGACAAGCAGGCGATCGTCGACACCGTGACCTTCGGCATCGGCGAGGTGGCGAATTCCTTCGTGCCGCGCGGCGCGCTTTACCACAGCGAGGACAATGGCGCGCGCGGCTTCGATCCCGAAAAGGCCAAGGCGCTGCTGGCCGAGGCGGGGGTGAGCGGCGTCACGCTGGATTATGTGGTCAATGCCGGCAACGAGGTGGACGAGCAGATCGCCGTCCTGATGCAGCAGCAGCTTTCCAATGTGGGCGTCACGCTGAACCTGCAAAAGATGGACCCGAGCCAGACCTGGGACATGCTGATCCAGGGCGAATACGACCTGTCGGTGATGTATTGGACCAACGACATCCTCGACCCCGACCAGAAGACCACCTTCGTCGTGGGCCATGATGTCAACATGAACTACATGACCCGCTACACCAACGAGACGGTGAAGGATCTGGTCGCCGCCTCGCGGCTGGAGATGGACCCGGCGAAGCGCGAGGCGATGTATGCCGAGATCCAGAAGCTCGCCAAGGCCGACGCCCATTGGATCGACCTTTACTACAGCCCCTTCATCTCGGTCACCCGCAAGGAGGTGACCGGGTTCGGCCAGAACCCGCTGGGCCGCTTCTGGCTGGAAGAAACCAAAAAGGCCAACTGAGCATCCGGCGGCCGGCATCCCCGGCCGCCGCTTTCCGCCCCCGGTGCAAGGAGACGCCGCCATGACCGCCATCGATACCGCCGCCCTGAACACCGCCCTCGACGCGCTGCCGAAACGCTTTCCCGGCCCCGGAGGCGTGGCGGGCGTGGTGTTTCAGGGCAAGGTGATCGCCGCCCGCGCTTGGGGCTACAAGGATCTCGACAGCGCAGCGCCGATGACCGCGCGGACGAGGCTGCCGATCTGCTCGATCTCGAAACAGTTCACTTGCCAGGTGCTGCTGGCCACGCTGGGCGATCCGGCGGCGCATGACGGCAAGGTGGCGGCCTATCTGCCGAAGTTCACCGGCACCCTGCCGACGCTGCGCCAGCTTTGCGACAACCAGTCCGGCCTGCGCGATTACTGGGCGCTGACCGTGTTGCAGGGCGCCATGGCCGAGCAGCCGTTCCGCCGCGAGGACGCCCTGCCGCTGATCGCGCGGATGAAGACCGGGCATTTCCCGCCCGGCACCGCCTATTCCTATTGCAACTGCAATTTCCGCATCGTGTCGGAGATCATCGAGGCCGAGACCGGCGCGGATCTGGAAAGCCTCTACCGCCGGCATGTCTGGGGTCCGGCGGGGATGAAGACCGCCGTCCTGACCTCCGACACCTCGCAACCCGAGGATGGCGTGACCGGCTACGAGGGCAACAGCGCGACCGGCTGGTTCCCCGCCGAGAACCGCATCTTCTGGATCGGCGATGCCGGGATCTCGGCCTCGCTCGACGACATGCTGGCCTATGAGGCCTGGATCGACGCCACCCGCGACGATCCGCAAAGCCTCTATCGCCGCGTCTCGGAACAGGCGCATTACACCGATGGCACGCCGGCGGATTACGGCTACGGCATCGCGCGCGAAGAGGTGGCGGGGCGGGTCTTCACCGGCCATGCCGGCGCGCTGCGCGGCTTCCGCGCGCAACGGCTGAACGCGCGCGACGAGCGGCTTTCGGTCGTGGTGCTGTTCAACCACGAGGGCGACCCCCATGGCGCCGCGGTCGGCCTGATCGAGGCCGCGCTCGGCCACACCCCCGCCGCGCCGGGCGTCGTGCCCGACGGCCATGACGGGCAATGGCTGGCCGAGGACGGCCTGCTGGTGGGCCTCGCCGCCGCCCGCCGGGGCATCAACCTTTCCTATAACGGCTGGGGGCCGGATCTGCTCGATCTGGCGGCGGACGGGTCGCTCGCCTCGCCCAAGGTCACGGTGCGGCGCGACGGCGCGCGGCTGGTGATGACGCGCAGGGGCGACAACACCGTCTCCGTTCTGGAGCCCCTGCCGGTGGTCGATGTCGCCGATGGCAACGGGATCGCCGGGCGCTGGCATTCCCCCGAACTGGAGGCCGATCTGGTGATCGAGGCCCGCGACGGCGGCGTCTATGCCCGCTTCGAGGGGATGCTCGGCGCCGGCCGGATGGAGCGGATGGCGCCGGCGGGCAAGGATGTCTGGACACTCTCCACCCGCCGCTCGATGGACGCGCCGGCGCCCGGCGACTGGACGGTGACCGTGCGCCGCGAC
>JBDHSR010000353.1:0-3793 GCA_039808305.1 Gemmobacter sp.
CCCTCGGCGCCGAGCCGCGCCACCGCCGCCGCCAGCCGCCCGGCATCGCGGCCGTTCACCAGCACCTCGGCCCCGGCCCCGGCCAGCGCCCGCGCGATCTCGAAACCCAGCCCCGCCGCGCCGCCCGCCACCAGCGCCCGCCGCCCCGCGAGCGAGAACCGCTCCAACCCGTCCATGCGCCCCTCCCGAAAGCAAAAGGCCCTCCCCGCGATGGGAAGGGCCCGGTATCCGCAAGGCGCGGCCGTGTCAGACGGCGCCCGAGATGAACTTCACCGCATCGCCGAAGGTCTGGATGGTCTCGGCGGCGTCATCGGGGATCTCGATGCCGAACTCTTCCTCGAAAGCCATCACCAGCTCGACCGTGTCGAGGCTGTCGGCGCCGAGATCGTCGATGAACGAGGCGCTCTCGGTCACCTTGTCCTCCTCGACGCCGAGATGCTCGACGACGATCTTCTTCACGCGATCCGCGATGTCGCTCATGTCACTTCCTCATGTCTTGCGGGGTCGCCCCCGGTCTGGTGTCCCTGCCGCGGGGTTTGGCCCCCCGGCCGTTTTCCCCGCGTTCGGCAGGGCACCGCAGCCTTCCGGCCCCGGCGGTTCCGTTCGCGGCTATAGCAAGCGGGCCGGGCCTTGGCAAACCCTTTCCATGGCCGCGCCCCCGGCTCAGAGCATCGCCATGCCGCCATTCACGTGCAGCGTGGCGCCGGTGACATAGCCCGCCTCGGGGCTGGCGAGGTAGAGCACCGCCGCCGCGATCTCGCCCGCCTCCCCCATCCGGCCCGCCGGGATCTGGGTCAGGATACGGCCCCGCTGCTCGTCGTTCAGCTTCTCGGTCATCGCGGTGGCGATGAAGCCGGGCGCCACGCAATTGACGGTGATTCCCCGGCTCGCCACCTCGGCGGCGAGGGATTTCGACATCCCCACCATCCCGGCCTTGGAAGCCGCGTAATTGCCCTGCCCCGGATTGCCGGTGGCGCCCACCACCGAGGAGATGTTGACGATCCGCCCCCAGCGCGCCTTCATCATGCCGCGCAGCACCCCCCGGCAGAGCCGGAAGGTCGAGGTCAGGTTCACGTCCAGCACCGACTGCCATTCCTCGTCCGACATCCGCATGAAGAGGTTGTCGCGGGTGATCCCGGCATTGTTCACCAGCACGTCGACCGACCCCATCCGCGCCGCCGCCGCCTTGGGCAGCGCCTCGACGCTCGCCGCGTCCGACAGGTCGCAGGACAGGACATGCGCCCGCTCCCCCAGCTCCGCCGCCAGCGCCTCCAGCGGCGCGAGCCGCGTGCCCGACAGCGTCACCGCCGCCCCCGCCTTGTGCAGCGCCCGCGCGATCTCGCCGCCGATCCCGCCCGAGGCTCCGGTCACCAGCGCGTTCCTGCCGCTCAGATCAAACATCGCAGTTCCTTCCCGGCCGGGCGGCACAGCCCCTGGCCATTTTCTGTCCCCAAATATCCTCGGGGGGAGGCCGCAGGCCGCGGGGGGCGGAAAGCCCCCCGTCCCCGGCCGCCGCCCCGCTCAGCCCTTCGCCGCCAGCACATCCTCGGGCGTGCCGACCGCGCGGGTCTCCGCCCCCTTGGCGATGCGCTTGATCATGCCCGACAGCGCCTTGCCCGCGCCGATCTCCCAGAACTCGCCGACGCCGGCCTGTTCCATCCAGATCACGCTTTCCCGCCAGCGGACGGAGCCGGTGACCTGCGCCACCAGCAGGTCGCGGATGCGGTCGGCCTCCATCACCGCCTCGGCGCGGACATTGACCACCACCGGCACGACCGGATTCTCCACCGTCACCGCCGCCAGCGCCTCGGCCATCACATGCGCGGCGGGCTGCATCAGCGCGCAATGGAAGGGCGCGCTCACCGGCAGCATCAGGGCCCGCTTGGCGCCGCGCGCCTTGGCCAGCTCCACCGCCCGCTCCACCGCCGCCTTGTGGCCCGAGACCACCACCTGCGCCGGGTCGTTGTCATTGGCCGCCTGGCAGACCTCGCCCTGCGCCGCCTCCGCCGCGACCTCCATCGCCGCCGCGAAATCGAGGCCCAGCAGCGCCGCCATCGCGCCGACGCCGACCGGCACCGCCTCCTGCATCGCCCGGCCCCGGATGCGCAGGAGCCGCGCGGTGTCGGCGAGCTTCAGCGATCCCGCCGCGCAAAGCGCCGAATATTCGCCCAGCGAATGCCCCGCCACGAAGGCGGTGCTGTCGAGGCCGACCCCCTCGGCCTCCAGCGCGCGCAAAGCGGCGATCGAGGTCGCCATCAGCGCCGGCTGCGCGTTCTGGGTCAGCGTCAGCTCCGCGATGTCGCCCTCCCAGATCAGCGCCGAGAGCTTTTCGCCCAGCGCCTCGTCCACCTCGTCGAACACCGCCTTGGCGGCCGGATAGGCTTCCGCGAGCGACCGGCCCATGCCGATGGTCTGCGCCCCCTGGCCCGGGAATACGAATGCGCGGCTCATGCTTCCTCCAGAACGGTTTTCCCCGGCTTACCGCGCCCGGCGCGGCGGCGCAATCTTTCGTGACCGGCTGCGCCATGGCGCACAGGCGCTGTGCCCCGCCTCGCGTTTCCCGCACATCCCGCCTCCGCTATCCTGCCGCCAGATCGAGGGAGTTCCAGATGTCCGCCACCAACAGCCCCGCCCGCTACGGCCAGGTCGCCCGCCTCTTCCACTGGCTGACCGCGCTCACCATCCTGTCGGCCATCGCGCTCGGCCTCTGGGCGGCGCGCCTGCCCTACGACACGTCCGAGGCGCTGGCGGCCAAGGCGCGGCTCTTCTCGCTGCACAAGACCATCGGCGTCGCGGCCTTCGCCATCGCCGCCCTGCGCATCCTCTGGGCGCTGAGCCAGCCGCGCCCCGCGCCGCTCCACCCCGAGCGGCGGCTGGAGACGCTGGCCGCCGAGGCGGTGCACTGGCTGCTCTATATCGCGATGCTGCTGATGCCGTTCAGCGGCTGGGTGCATCACGCGGCGCAGGACGGCTTCGCGCCGATCCTCTGGCCCTTCGGCCAGGGCCTGCCCTTCGTGCCGAAATCGCAAACCCTCGCCGCCTTCTCCGGCCAGGTGCACTGGCTGTCCTCCAAGCTCCTGATCGCGGCCATCCTGCTGCATGTCGCGGGCGCGCTGAAACACGCGCTGATCGACCGCGACGCGACGCTGGCCCGGATGTGGCGCGGCACCGAGGCCGGCCGGCCCGCCCGCCATCCGCGCGCGCCCGCCGTCGCGGCGCTGGCGGTCTTCGCGCTGGTCGCGGCCTTCGCCTGGGAGCAATCCGCCCCCGAGGCGCGCGCCGCGAACGACACCGCCTCGCCCGAGGCCGCCGTCACCGCCGCCGCCGCCGGCTGGCAGGTGCGGGAGGGCAGCCTCGGCTTCACCATCCGCCAGATGGGCGCCGAGGTCGCGGGCAGCCTGCCGGTCTGGACCGCCAAGATCGACTTCACCGAGATCCCGCAGGACGGCCGCAACGGCCATGTCCGCGTCGCGATCGACACCACCGCCCTCACCCTCGGCGCGGTCACCGACCAGGCCAAGGGTGCCGATTTCTTCGACACCGCCGCCCATCCGGCCGCGATCTTCGAGGCCGAGATCCGGCCCGCCGCCGAGGGCTACGAGGCGCAAGGCACGCTCACCCTGCGCGGCGTCACGGTGCCGGTCACCCTGCCCTTCACCCTCGATCTCGACGGCGACACCGCGCGGATGACCGGCACGACCACGCTCGACCGCCGCGATTTCGGCATGGGGCAGAGCTATACCGACGAAAGCAGCGTGGGCTTCGCCGTCACCGTGACGGTCGGCCTGACCGC
>JBDHSR010000354.1:0-3788 GCA_039808305.1 Gemmobacter sp.
GACGTGGCCTGGGCCGACATAATCGCCGCGCTGCGCCGCCCGCCGGAAAGCATCGCCGAGGCCGCCGTGGCCGCGCCGCTGCCGCGCACGGCCTTGGCGGCGCTGGCGGGGGCGGCGCTCGGCATGGCGGGGGCGGCGATGCAGGGGCTGACGCGCAACCCGCTGGCCGATCCCGGCATTCTGGGCACCAATGCCGGGGCGGCGCTGGCCGTGGTCATCGGCCTCGCCTGGTTCGGGATGCAGAGCGTGACCGCCTTCCTCTGGGTCGCCATCCTCGGCGCTGGCGTCGCGGCGGCGGGGGTCTATGCCATCGCGAGCCTCGGGCAGGGCGGGCCGACGCCGTTGAAGCTGGCACTGGCGGGTGCGGCGCTGAGCGCGGCCATGGCCTCCTTCACCACCGCCGTCATCCTGCCGCGCGGCGACATCGGCGGTCTGGCGCAAAGCTGGATGATCGGCGGCGTCGGCGGCGCGACCCGCGACCGGATCCTGCCGATGCTGCCCTTTCTGGCGGCGGGCGCGCTGGCCGCGCTGGCGGCGGCGCGCAAGCTGAACCTGCTCGCGCTGGGTGAGGATGCCGCGCGGGGCCTGGGCGAGAACGTGGCGCTGGCCCGCGCGCTCGCCGCCGGGGCGGCGATCACCCTGTCGGGGGCGACCACGGCGCTCTGCGGCCCGATCGGCTTCGTCGGCCTCGTGGTGCCCCATGCCTGCCGCCTGCTTTTCGGGGTGGATTACCGGCTGGTGCTGCCGTTCTCGGCGATCTCCGGCGCGATCCTGCTCCTGTTCGCCGATGTGGCCGGCCGGCTGATCGCCCGCCCCGCCGAGGTGGAGGCCGGCATCGTCACCGCCCTGATCGGCGCCCCGGTCTTCATCTGGATCGTGCGGCGCGGAAAGGCGGGCGCGTTGTGAGCGGGACGCGGCGGATCATCGCCCTGCAACGGCGGGCAAGGCTGCGGCGGCGCGGGCTGGTGCTGGCGGCGCTGGCCGTGGCGCTGCTGGCCGGCTTCGCGCTGGCGCTGACGGTGGGGCAAAGCGTCATCGCGCCCGGCGTGGTCTGGCAGGTGCTGCGCGGGGCGGATGTCGAGGGTGCGGGCTTCACCGTCATGGACCTGCGCCTGCCGCGTGCCTTGCTCGCCATCCTCGCCGGGGCGGCCTTCGGGCTGGGCGGTTCGGCCTTCCAGACGCTTTTGCGCAATCCGCTGGCCAGCCCCGACATCATCGGCATCAGCGCCGGGGCCAGCGCGGCGGCGGTGTTCTGCATCGTCGTGCTGTCGATCAAGGGCCCGGCGGTGTCGGTCTATGCGGTGGCGGCGGGCCTGGGCGTCGCGCTGCTGATCTACCTTCTATCGTGGCGCGATGGCGTCAGCGGGGCGCGGCTGATCCTGGTCGGCATCGGCCTTTCCGCCATGTTGCACAGCCTGACCGCCTATACGCTCAGCCGCGCCCCGGCCTGGTCGCTGCAAGAGGCGATGCGCTGGCTGTCGGGCAGCGTGAACGGGGCGCAGATCGGGCAGGCGCTGCCGCTCGTCCTCGCGCTCGCGCTCTGCGGCGCGCTGCTCTGGCGGCGCGCCGGCGATCTGGAGGTGCTGCGCATGGGCGATGAGGCCGCCGCCGGGCTCGGCGTGCGGCTGGGTCTGACGCGGATCAGCGTCGTCCTCGCCGGGGTCGGGCTGGTCGCCGTCGCCACCGCCAGCGCCGGGCCGGTGGCGTTCGTCGCCTTCCTTTCCGGCCCCATCGCCAGCCGCCTTACCGGGCGCGACGGCCCGATCCTGCTGCCGGCGGCGGGGGTGGGGGCGCTTCTGGTGCTGGTCTGCGATTTCGCCGGACAGTTCCTCTTGCCCTCGCGCTATCCGGTCGGCGTCGTCACCGGGATTCTGGGCGCGCCCTATCTCGTCTATCTCATCATCCGCGACAACCGGACCGGAGGCGGCTCATGAACCCTTCTTCCCTGCGCGCCAGCGGGCTGTCGGCGGGCTATGGCGCGGCCACGGTCCTGCACGACATCGACCTGGAGATCGCGCCCGGCCGGATCACCGCCATCGTCGGCGCCAATGCATGCGGCAAGTCCACCCTGCTGCGCGCGCTGGCCCGCCTGCTGCCGCCGCAGCGGGGCGAGGTGACGCTGGACGGTATCCCGGTCCGGCAGATCCCGGCCAGGGCCTTTGCCCGGCGGCTGGGCTTCCTGCCGCAGACCCCGATCGCGCCCGAGGGGATCACCGTGCTCGATCTGGTCAGCCGGGGCCGCCATCCGCATCAGGGCCTCTTCGCCCGCTGGAGCGCCGCCGACGAGGCCGCCGTCGCCCACTCGCTGGAGGTGACGGATACCGCCGCGCTGGCCGAACGCGACATCGGCGCGCTGTCGGGCGGCCAGCGCCAGCGGGTCTGGATCGCCATGGCGCTGGCGCAGGAGACCGAAATCCTGCTGCTCGACGAGCCGACCACCTTCCTCGACATCAGCCACCAGATCGAGGTCCTGTCGCTGCTCACCGAGCTGAACCGCAGCCGGGGCACCACCGTGGTGATGGTGCTGCACGAGCTGAACCTCGCCGCGCGCCATGCCGACAGGGTGGTGGGGATGAAGGCCGGGCGCATCCATGCCGCCGGCCCGCCTGACGAAGTGCTGACCGAGCCGCATATCCGCGCCATCTTCGGGCTGGACAGTCTGGTGATGCCCGATCCGGTCAGCGGCCGCCCGATGATGGTGCCGCGCCGCCCCCTGACCGCCAGCGAGAGAGTGTCGCCATGACGAAGCCCATGCTGCCGCCCCGGATCGAGGCGCTTTTGCCGGTGCCGCTGGACATCGTGCGCGAGGCCGTCGCCCATCGCGCGCGCGAGATCGGCTTCGAGGTGGAGATGCGCGCCTCGGGGCTGTTCATCCCGATGGCCGGCGGCGAGATGGAGATCCGCGCCGAGGGCGACGGGGCAAGGCTGTCCGTCACCGCGCAGGATATTCCCCATCTTCAGATGCTGCGCGACTTCCTGACCGAAGAGATCGCCGCGGCCGGGATCACCCCCGAATGGCAAGGCCACCGCGCGGTGGGCCGCCCCGACAGCCACGCGCTCGCGCGGGTCGTCGCGGTGCGGCGGATCTCGCCCTCTTACTGCCGGGTGACGGTCGAGGGCGCGGATCTGGCGCGCTTCGCCGAGGGTGGGCTGCATTTCCGCCTGCTCTTCGGACCCGAGGGCGCGGACTGGCCGACCACCGACGCGAATGGCGTGACGCAATGGCCCGGCGGCATGGCCGCCTGGCACCGGCCGGTCTACACGACGCGCAGCCTCTCCGGCGCGGGCGGGACGACGCGGCTGGATTTCGACGTGTTCCTGCATGAGGGCGGCCGGGTCACCGGCTGGTGCGAGGGTCTGGAGGCCGGAACCGGGATCGTGCTGGCGGGGCCGGGCGGCGACAAGGGGCCGCGCCGTGCCGGCTGGCAGGGGCTGGTGGGCGACGAGACCGCCGTGCCGGTGATCGCCCGCTTCCTGTCGCTGCTGCCGCAGGATGCGCGGGGTCAGGCGGTGCTGGTCGTCCCCTGCGCCGAGGACATCCAGCCGCTCGACCATCCGCCGGGCGTTCGGGTGCGCTGGGAGCTTCGCAACGGCGGCCTGTCGCCGCTTGAGGCGTTGGAGGCGCTCGACATCCCGCCCGAGGACCGCGCGGTCTTCTTCGCCGCCGAACAGGCCGAGGCGCAGGCCGCCCGCAAGGCCCTCGCCGCGCGCGGCCTCGACAAGGGCGAATTCACCGCCGCCGGCTACTGGTCGCGCAAGACCTCCTGAGCCCACGCCCTTCGCCCGCG
>JBDHSR010000355.1:0-3787 GCA_039808305.1 Gemmobacter sp.
GCCTCCAGCGCGAAGGCGATGACCTGCGCCATCTTGCCGGAATAGGCGCTTTCCGGCGTCAGCCCGCAATGCAGCACCCAGGGCGCCCAGAGCGCCTGCGCCAGCGGGCTTTGGAAATCGGCCTCCAGCCAGCCGCGCGCCGGGGCCAAGGCACCGCCGAACCATGCCGCGAGCCCGCGCAGACCGCGCCGCCGCACCTGACCGAGCATCAGCTTCAGCGTGGGCCAGGACCAGAGATCGCCGCCCAGCAGCGAGAACAGGAACGGCGCCTCCGCCTCGATCCCGCCGACCGCCGCCGCATGGGCCGCGCCGTCGCCGGCGGCCAGCGCGTCGAAGCGCCGGATATTCTCCGCCCGGTCCATGGTCAGCACCAGCGCCGAGCCGTCGGGGCGCAGCACCGCCGTCGGATGCGGGCTGTGACAGAAGTCCAGCCCATGCCGGGCGAGGTGGGGGCCGAGCGCGGCCCCCGCCGGGGATGTCAGGAACAGCACGAAAGTGGCGGCCATCACGTCATGCCGGAAGCCCGGCACCAGCTCCTCGGTGCGCAGGCAGCCGCCGATGCGGCTTTCCCGCTCCAGCACCAGCACGCGGTCGCCCTTCAGCGACAGCAGCGCCGCCGCGACCAGCGCGTTGATCCCCGAGCCGATGACGACGTGATCGACCGCCATCCGCCTTACGCCTTCGGCACCAGCGCCAGCGCGCGGATGGGCGAGCCGGTTCCGTTCTTGATCTTCAGCGGCGCCGCGATCAGGATCGCGCCCTTGGCGGGCAGCTTGTCCAGATTGGCGAGCGAGGCGAGGCCGAAGCGGTTGTTGGCGTGCAGCAGGTTATGCGCCGGGAAGGGCGGGGTCATGCCGCCGGCGAGGCCGGCATCGGTGCCGATGCACTGGCTGCCCCAGCCGACGATGCCCTTGTCGACCAGATACTGGATGACCTCGGCCGTCGGCCCCGGCGTATGCGGGCCGTTCTCGTCGGCATTGAGGAACAGCCCCTCGTCATGGGCGCGCCGGTCCCAGTCGCTGCGCAGCACCACCCATTCGCCGGGATTGATCTGGCCATGCTCGGCCTCCCAGGCCTTCACATGGTCGATGGTCAGCAGGAAATCCGGATTCTCGCCGCATTCCTTGCTGAAATCCAGCACATTGACCGGCGCGACAAGGCGCTGGACGTTCAGCGTGTCGGTATAGCCCTCGGGATAATCCTTGCCGGTGATCCAGTGATGCGGCGCGTCGAAATGGGTGCCGCTATGCTCGCCCAGCTCCAGCCAGTTCCACGCCCAGAACGGGCCGTCCTTGTCGTATTCGCTGATGCGGTGGATCTTCACCGGCGGCGTGTCCTTCGCCAGCTCCGGCGGCAGCTTCAGCAGCGGCGTCTCGGGGCCGAGCACGCCGGTGCAATCCACCACCTCGATACCGCCCGAGGCGATCATATGGGCAAGCTGGCCCAGAACAGCCTGTGAAGTCATCCGAATCTCTCCCTGATTGGCGGCCGCCTCTCCGGGGGCCGGCCGTCCGAATGAGAATCACTCTAGACAGAAATATATGCAAATGCAAATATCCTGTCACAACAGGGAGCGAAGAAGATGGCGCAAAGCCTCGACGCTATTCTCATCGGTGCGGGCCATAACGCCTTGGCCTGCGCGCTGCATCTGGCGGCGCGCGGCTGGCGCGTGGGCGTGTTCGAGCAGGCCGAATCGGCCGGCGGCGCGGTGAAGAGCGGCGAGTATACCCTGCCCGGCTTCCGCCACGACTGGGCGGCGATGAACCTGTCGCTTTTCGCCGGATCGGCGTTTTTCAAGGCGCACGGCGCGGAACTGATGCGTCACGGGCTTGAATTCGTTCCGGTTTCCCGCCCCTTCGCCTCGGCTTTTCCCGATGGAAGCTGGCTCGGCGTCTCCACCGACATGAGCGAGACGCTGGCCTCGATGCGCCGGATCTCCGAACCCGACGCCGCCCGGTGGGAGGCGCTGGTCGCGGGCTTCGGCGCCGAGGCGCCGCATCTGTTCGGGCTGCTCGGCAGCAGGATGAATATGTATGCGATTGCATACTTCTTCTGGAAAACGATTCGCGCCAAGGGCCTCGGCGGCACGCTCGACATGGCGCGTTTCCTGCTGGAAAGCCCGCGCAGCTTCCTGACCCGGAATTTCGAATCGCCGAAGGTGCGGGCGCTGCTCGGCGCCTGGGGAATGCATCTCGATTTCGCGCCCGACATCGCGGGCGGCGCGATCTTTCCCTATCTGGAGGGCATGGCGGGCCAGGCCTTCGGCATGGTGCTGGGGCGCGGCGGCGCGGATACCGTCATCCGCGCCATGACCGCCGCGATCCGCGCGCGCGGCGGCATCGTGGAGACCGGCGCCCGCGTGGCGCGGATCGAGCATTCCGGCGGCACCGCCTCGGGCATCGTGCTGGCCGATGGCCGCCGCTTCACCGCGGCGAAGGCCGTCATCGCCGGGGTGGCGCCGCGCGCGCTGCCGGTGCTGACCGGCGGCACGACACCCGGCTTCGACACCGCGATGCGCGATTACGCCCATGCGCCGGGCACGATGATGATCCACCTCGCCACGTCCGGCCTGCCGGACTGGGCGGCGGGGGCGGAGTTGCAACGCTTCGCCTATGTCCACCTCGCCCCCTCGCTCGACCAGATGGCGCGCACCTATCAGCAGGCGCAGGCGGGGCTCCTGCCGGACGAGCCGATCCTCGTCGTCGGCCAGCCGACCACGCAGGACGCGAGCCGCGCGCCCGCGGGCAAGCATGTGATCTGGCTTCAGGTCCGCATGGCGCCGGGACAGATCGCCGGCGACGCGGCGGGGCAGATCGCCGCGCGCGACTGGGCGGCGGCGGCGGAACCCTTCGCCGAACGCGCGCTCGACATCCTGGAGCGCTACGCGCCGGGCTTCCGGGCGAAGATCCTCGCCCGCCGCATCGTCACCCCCGCCGAGCTGGAGGCCGAGAACCCCAATCTCGTCGGCGGCGATCAGGTCTGCGGCAGCCACCACCTGAGCCAGAACTTCCTCTTCCGCCCCGTCCGGTCCCATGCGGACGGGTCAACTCCGATCCGGAACCTGTTCCTTACCGGCGCGGCCGTCTGGCCCGGCGCGGGAACCGGGGCCGGATCGGGCTTTCTCCTCGCGCGGAAGCTCGCGGGGAACTGAACAAGAAAAGCAACGAACCGAACAAACGCAGCCAACAGGGAAAACCATGCAATTCAACCGTCGCAGCCTTTTGAAGATGACCGTCGCGGGCGCCGCGCTGTCGCTCACCGGCCTGCCCGCGCGCGCCGCCATCGACGAGCTGGTCATCGCCTACAACGTCAACCTGCCGAGCTGGGATCCGACCGTCGGCCCCTCGGCGGTGAACCCGACGATCCAGGGCATCTATCTGTCGGTCTTCGATCAATACATCCTGCAACAGCCCGACCTGAAGCCGGCGCCCGGCCTGCTGACCGAATGGGGCTGGAACGAGGACAAGACCCAGGTCTGGATGACCGTGCGCGAGGGCGTGACCTGGCATGACGGCAGCCCCTTCACGGCCGAGGACGTGGCCTGGAGCCTCGCTCGCGCCGCCGATCCGGCGACCGGCAACCCGGTGCAATTCGTCTGGGGCACGCTGGCCAATCACCGGGTCGAGGGCAACAAGGTGATCGCCGACGTGGTGCAGTTCGACCCGACGATCTTCATGTGGATGTTCTTCCTGACCGCCTATGTCCTGCCGAAAGCCTATTACGAGAAGGTCGGCCCCGAGGGCTTCGAGGCGGCGCCGATCGGCACCGGCCCCTATATGGTCGAGAA
>JBDHSR010000356.1:0-3767 GCA_039808305.1 Gemmobacter sp.
GTCGAGGGCGCATGCGTTGCGAGCCGCCCCTTGCCGTCCCAGACCAGTTCCTCGGTGGTCAGCCAGCCCGCGCCCTGCACATAGGCGCCCTCCACCTGGCCGATGTCGATGGCGGGGTTCAGGCTCGCCCCGGTATCATGCAGGATGTCCGCCCGCAGGATGCGGTTCTCGCCGGTCAGCGTGTCGATCACCACCTCGCTCACCGCCGCGCCATAGGCGAAATAGAGGAAGGGCCGCCCCTGGCCGCGCACCCGGTCCCAACTGATCTTCGGCGTGGCGTAGAAGCCGGTCGAAGACAGCGAGACCCGCGCCTGATAGGCCCAGGCCGCCACCTGCTCGAAGGCGTAGGCCTCGCCCGCCACCCGCACCATGCCATCCGCGAAACGCACCTCCGCCGCCTCCGCCTGATGCCGGTCGGCGATGAACTCCGCCATCCGGTCACGGATGGTGATGCAGGCCGCCTGCGCCGCCATCCCGTTCATGTCCGACCCGCTCGACGCGGCGGTGGCCGAGGTATTGGGCACTTTGCCGGTATCGGTCGCGGTGATCTTCACCCGGTCCACCCCGACCCCGAAGACCGAGGCCGCCACCTGCGCCACCTTCTGGAACAGCCCCTGCCCCATCTCGGTGCCGCCATGGTTGAGATGGATCGAGCCGTCCTGATAGACATGCACCAGCGCGCCCGCCTGGTTGAGCCAGGTCAGCGTGAAGGAGATGCCGAACTTCACCGGCGTCAACGCGATGCCGCGCTTGAGCACCGGCGAGCCCGCGTTCCAACGCGCGATCTCCGCCCGCCGCGCCGCGTAATCCGATGTCCGCTCCAGCTCGTCCAGCATCCCGCGCAGCACGAAATCCTCGACCGGCATCCCGTAATGCGTGGTCTGCGCCACCGCCTTGGGCGAATGCGCCCCGCCATAGCGATGCCCCGTGCCGGGAGCCTCCGCCCGCAGATTCTCCGGAATTTTCTGTCCGGAAATATCCTCGGGGGGGGCGCCGGAGGCGCGGGGGGATGAGCCGCGGCTCGGAAAACCATCCGGTGGATGGTTTTCAGCGGCGAATGCCCGGCCCGTGGCCGGGCCGGGTGACAGCCCCCCCTCCGCCATCTCCGCATAGAAATTCCGCCGCCGCACCAGAACCGGGTCGAGCCGCAGGACATGGGCGATGTGATCCACCACCCGCTCGATCCCGATCACGCCTTGCGGGCCGCCGAAGCCGCGATAGGCGGTGTTCGACTGGGTATGGGTGCGCAGCCGGTGGCTTTCGATCCGCACATTCTCCAGGAAATAGGCGTTGTCGGCATGCAGCATCGCCCGGTCGGCGACGGCGAGCGACAGGTCCTGCGCCCAGCCGCAGCGGATCAGGTGCAGGAACTCCACCCCCAGAATCCGCCCCGCGCCGTCGAAGCCGGCGCGGTAGCGGATCTTCAGGTCGTGCCGCTTGCCGGTGATCACCATGTCGTCGTCGCGGTCGTAGCGCATCTTGCAGGGCCGGCCGGTGGCGCGCGCCGCCAAGGCACAGGCCACCGCCAGATGATTGCCCTGGCTTTCCTTGCCGCCGAAGCCGCCGCCCATCCGCCGCACCTCGACCCGCACGCCGTTCATCGGCAGATGCAGCGCATGGGCGACCTTGTGCTGGATCTCGCTCGGATGCTGGGTGGAGCTGTAGACCACCATGTCGCCGCCCTCCTGCGGCAGCGCCGCGGCGACCTGGCCTTCGAGGTAGAAATGCTCCTGCCCGCCGACCTCGAAATCCGCCTCGATCACATGCGGCGCGTGGGCGATGGCCGCCGCCGCGTCGCCCCGGCTCCAGACGATGGGGCCGGATTCGAAGCGGCTGCCGGCGGCGAGCGCCTCCTCCACCGTCAGCAGCGCCGGCAATTCCTCATAGCTCACCCGCCCCAGCCGCGCCGCCTTGCGCGCCGCCAGGTGGCTGTCGGCCACCACCAGAAAGACCGGCTGGCCGAGGA
Source organism: Gemmobacter sp. (assembly GCA_039808305.1). GTDB lineage: Bacteria > Pseudomonadota > Alphaproteobacteria > Rhodobacterales > Rhodobacteraceae > Gemmobacter. Next base: position 1,967 of record JBDHSR010000356.1, read on the forward strand.
AATGCACCTCGCCCGTGGCGAGAAGCGGCTCGTCGCCGAGCGAGGGCGAGCAATCCGGCATCTCCGGCCAGTCCCCGGCCGAGAACACCGCGACCACGCCGGGCGCCGCGCGCACCGCCGCAAGGTCCATCGCGGTGATCCTGCCATGGGCGATGGTCGACAGCCCGAAGGCCAGATGCAGCGCGCCGGCGGGCAGCGGGATGTCGTCGGTATAGCGCGCCTGTCCGGTGACATGGAGCGGGGCCGCGTCATGCGGCAGCGGCTTGCCGATGCTCATGGCGCCACCTCCTGCACGTTCACCGCCGCGCCCGAGGCCTCCAACCAGTAGCGCAGCGCCATGTTCCCGGCCGCCTCCAGCCGGTAGGCGGCCGAGGCGCGCATGTCGGAAAGCGGCGTGAAATCCCGCGCCACGGCGTCCCGGGCGGCCTCGAAAGCGGGGCGCGCGAAGGGCTGGCCGATCAGCGCCGCCTCCATGGCGGCGGCGCGTTTCGGGATGCCCGCCATGCCGCCGAAGGCGATGCGCGCGCCGGTGATCGTGCCGCCCTCCACCGTGACGTTGAAAGCCCCGAGCACCGCCGAGATGTCCTGATCGAAGCGTTTCGACAGCTTCCAGACCCTGAGGCCCGGCGCGGCGGCGGGGATCGTCACCGCCTCGACGAATTCGCCGGGCCGGCGGTCCTGCTTGCGGTAATCGAGGAAGAAATCCTCCAGCGCCATCTCGCGCCGCGCGTCCCCCTGCCGCAGATGCAGCCGCGCGCCCAGCGCGATCAGCGCCGGCGGGCCGTCGCCGATCGGCGAGCCATTGGCGATATTGCCGCCGATGGTGGCCGCGCCCCGCACCTGCTCGCTGGCGAAGCGGGCGAGCATGGCGGCGAGCGTCGGATGCGGGGCTTCCATCGCGGCGCGCAGCTCGTTCAGGGTGACGCCGGCGCCGATGCGGATCGTGTCGCCCCGTGGCTCGATCCGACGCAGATCCTCGATGCCGTTCAGGAAGACCGGCTTCGGCAGGTCGCGGAGCTGCTTGGTGACCCAGAGCCCGACATCGGTGGCCCCGGCGATCAGCGTGGCGTCGGGATTGGCCTCGTAATAGCGCGCCAGCTCGTCGCCGGTCGCGGGGCGGTAGGCGCCGGGGAGGCCGCCTGCCTCCCCGGACCCCTCCGGGGGTATTTCCATCAGGTTGAAAGGGGGAGGGTCGATCATCCAGTCGGGCACCGGGTCGGCGGCGGCGGCCTCGGCGGCGCGGATGATCGGGGCGTAGCCGGTGCAGCGGCAGAGATTGCCGGCGAGGACCGTATCGTGGTCATGGCGGCCCTGCGCATGGGCGGCGGCCATCGAGGCGATGAAGCCCGGCGTGCAGAAGCCGCATTGGCTGCCGTGATGGTCGACCATGGCGCGTTGCACCGGGTGGAGGGTTCCGTCGGGGCCTGCGATGCCCTCGACGGTGCGGACCGATTTGCCGTGCAGTTGCGGCAGGAAGAGGATGCAGGCGTTCAGCGCGCGCGGCCCGGCCGCGTCGCTGACGATCACCGTGCAGGCGCCGCAATCGCCCTCGTTGCAGCCCTCCTTGGTGCCGGTGAGGCCCCGATCCTCGCGCAGGAATTGCAGGAGCGTGCGCGTCGGCTCCACCCGTTCGAGGCGCTGCGGCGTTCCGTTCAGCAGAAACGCGATCCCGGTCATCGGTCGTCCCGCCGCGTTACTCCCCCTGGCCCCGGTGGCTCCCTCCGATGCGGCGTAAGAGGGGGCGGCCTTGTTCTGGTTCAAGACAGGAGAGCCCATGCCGGGCCACCAAAGCAAGCGGAAC
>JBDHSR010000357.1:0-3747 GCA_039808305.1 Gemmobacter sp.
GGACGGCAGGGAAACGCCGCCGCCGCGCATGGCGAGACGCCCGGCCCAACCGCAAAGCGGCGGCGGAAGTTCCGTCAGATCAAAGCGCAGGCGCGTCGGCGATCTGCCCGGCCGCGCGGGCCAGCGCGCGCAACCGCTCCAGACTGTTGGCCAGATGCGTCCGCATCGCCGCCCGCGCCGCGTCGGGATCGTGGCGGAGGATGGCGGCGACGATGGCGCCATGCTCGGCATGGATGCGGTCGAAATACTCGTCCTTCAGCGCCGGCAGCAGCACATGGCCCAGCCGCAGCCGCGGCTCCAGCAGCCCGCGCAGATAGGTCAGGAAATCCACGATCTGCGGATTGCGCGCCCCCCGCGCGATCATCAGGTGGAAATCGTAGTCGTAATGGATGCGCGTCTGAGCCGGGTCGGGATGGCCGGCATCCACCCGCTCCATCTCGGCCCGGATCGCCTCGGCCTCGGCGGCGCTGCACCGTTCGGCGCAAAGGCCCGCCGCCTCCACCTCCACCCCCAGCCGCAATTCCAGCAGCGCGATGGTCTGCGGCAGCGCGTGCAGATCCTGTTCGGGGATCGCGAAACTGCCCGGCGGCGCCTCGCTGACGAAAACGCCCTTGCCCTGGCGCGGGATCACCAGCCCTTCCGAGCGCAGCCGCGCCACCGCCTCGCGCACCACGGTGCGGCTGACCTCGAAGAGGTCGCACAGCTCCGCCTCGGTTGGCAACTGCGCGCCGGGCGGCAGCTTGCCGGCGCGGATCTGCTCCAGCAGGCCCTCGAACACCACCGTCGAAAGGGATTTGCGCCTCATCTGTCCCCCGGCTTCAGTTGCGCTGTCCTAGCAGACAGCGGCGGTCACGATCAACTCCACCAGCATCCCCGGCTTCGCCATCCGCCCCTCGCCCGAGGATCGCGCCGGCGCATGGGCGGGGTCGATCCAGGCATCCCAGACCGGGTTCACCGCGTCGAAATCGCGGATATCGTCAAGCCACATCTGCACATGCAGGATATGGTTGCGGTCGGACCCGGCCTGGATCAGCAGGCGGTCGATCTTGTCCAGCACCTCCTGCATCTGGGCGGCGGCGGAGGTGCCGGGCGTGCCCACCTGGCCCGTCAGATAGACCGTGCCGCCATGCACCACCCCATGATGGATGCGGGTGTCGAAATCGAAGCGTCGGATCGTCATGGGTCACTCCCGGATCGGATTGCCGCGCAGGTAATGCGCGTAGGGGGCCTGCACCAGCCAGCCGGCATCCACCGGCAGCGTGACCCCGGTGATCGCCGCCGCCCGGTCGGAACACAGGAACAGCGCCGCTTCGGCCACGTCGCGGGGCTGCACGAATTTGCGCAGGGCGGAGGTCGCCAGGATCGCCTCGGGGTTGCGCTCACCCGCCGCGATCTTCGCCTTCAGCCCGTCCGACAGCGTATAGCCGGGCGCCACCGCATTGACCCGCACCCCCTGCGGGCCGAGCTCGTTGGCAAGGATTTGGGTCAGCGCCAGCACCGCGTGCTTGCCCGGCGTATAGGCCGGCAGCGACAGCGGCGCGAAAGAGGCCAGCGAGCCGACATTCAGGATCGCCCCGCGCCCCGCCCCGGCCATCAGCGCGCCGAACACCTGACAGCCGATCAGCGTGCCGCGATAGTTGATGCGCCAGAGCCGTTCATCCTCGTCCAGATCCTGCGCCAGCACCCGCTGGCCGCTTTGCAGGATGCCGGCGCAGTTCACCAGCACCTGCGGCACGCCCGGCCCCGCCGCCACCCGCGCGCCCAGATCCTTGAGCGAGGCGGCATCGCCCACATCCACCGCCTCGAACCCGGCGGCGGTGGCGCCGGCCGCACGGGCCTCCGCCGCCACCGCGGCGCCACGCGCGGCATCGCGCCCGGCGACGACGGTGTGATAGCCCGCTTCGGCAAAGCGCAGGGCGATGGCCTTGCCGATGCCCGAGGTGCCGCCGATGACCACGCAGACGGGATCAGACATGGCGCGCCTTCCTTTCGGCATCGAGGAAATCCGAGAACGCCTCCATCTGGCAATCCATCATCGGCCGCCCCGGCTGGGTGACGCAGCCGCGCGCCTTGGCCTCGGCCAGCAGCCGGGTCTCGGCGGGCTCCATGATGATGTCGACCACGATCATGCCGGGCGTCAGGCTTTCCACCCGCATCGGCAGCGGATCGTCGGGTTTCAGCCCGGCGGGCGTGGCGTTGACCGCGATGTCGAATCCGGCCGGATCGGGCGCGCCCGCCGCCATCCGCACCGCCGGAAAGGCTGCCGCGACCCGCGCCGCCAGATCGGCCGCGCGGGCGGAATCAGCATCGGCGATCACCAGTTCCGCCACGCCTTCCTCGGCCAGACAGAAGGCGATCGACGATCCAGCCCCGCCCGCGCCGACCTGCAACACCCGCCGCCCGGTCATCCGGTGGCCCGCCTTGTGCATCGCCTGCACGAAGCCCAGACCGTCGAAATTGTCGGCCTCCCACCCGCCCGAGGCGGTGCGCCGCACCACGTTCAGCGCGCCGACCCGCGCCGCGCGCGGATGGGCGCTTTCGACCTTGGCCATCGCCGCGATCTTGTAGGGCACCGAGACGATGATGCCGCGCAGATTGCCCATCGCGGTCAGCCCGGCCCAGAAGGTGTCGAAATCCGCCGGCGCGCAGGTAACCGGCACCATCAGGCTGTCGAGCCCGCGCGCCTCGAACAATTCGTTGAAGGCGCCCGGACTTTTGGCATGGCCCACCGGATGGGCCAGCATCGCGAAAACATCCGCCTTGCCGCTGCCGCGCATCGCATTTCCTTTCTGTTGGCGCCGGGCACCGCCGGCAGATTCCGCTTGTGGATCGGGGTTGCGAACCATATTATCAGTCATCATACAAATGACAATCGAAATCCCGCAGGTGCCCGATGCCGATCCCCGCCTATCGCCCGCCGCAACAGGCCGCCTATGACATCGTGATCGTCGGCGGGGCCGTGGTCGGGTCGTCCATCGCCTATTGGCTGGGCGAGAACAGCCGGGGCGGCAGGCCACCGTCGATCCTGGTGGTGGAGCGGGATTCGAGCTACGAATTCTCCTCCACCGCGCTGTCAACCAGCGCGATCCGCCAGCAATATTCCAACCCGATCAATGTGAAGATCAGCCAGTTCGGGGTGGCGGTGGTGCGCGGCTTCGCCGAACGGATGGCGCCCTATTTCCCCGGCGAGGCGGCGCCCGATCTGGGGTTCAAGGAACACGGCTATCTCTATTGCTGTTCGCCCGAGGGGGTGGAGGCTGCGAAGGCGCGGGTCGAGATGCAGCGCGGTCTCGGCGCCGAAACGGTGTTTCTGGACCCCGGCCCGCTGAAGGACCGCTTCCCCTGGCTGAATGTCGAGGATCTGGGCGGCGGTTCCTGGGGCGCCGGGGCCGAGGGCTGGTTCGATTCGATGGGGCTGCTGACCGGGTTCCGCCGGGCCGCGCGGGCGCTTGGCGCGGAATATATCGACAATGCGGTGGCCGGCCTCACGCTGGACCGCGGCAAGGTCGCCGCCGTCACGCTTGCCACCGGCGAAAGCATCGCCTGCGGGATACTGGTCAACGCCGCCGGGCCGCGCGCGCAGCAGGTTTGCACCATGGCGGGGCTGTCGATCCCGGTCGCACCGCACAAGCGGCACAGTTTCGTCTTCGCCAGCGCCACGCCGATCCCCGGCCGGATGCCCAACGTGATCGACCTGACCGGCACCTTCGTGCGCCCCGAGGGCGAGCTGTTCCTGACCGGCAACAC
>JBDHSR010000358.1:0-3739 GCA_039808305.1 Gemmobacter sp.
CAGGCCGGCCGCGTCCTCGATCTCGCGCGTCGCCGCAACGATATAGGGGTGCACGGCCTCAACCCCATCGTCATCCGCCCCAAGCAGGGAAAAATGGGTGGCGATCTGGTCTTCAGCCACGGGAAGGGCCGTCAGGCCCTCCCCGCTCCGCTCGATTCTCACGCCAACGCGCCCCGGTCCTGCGTGGCCGAGGCATAGATGGCCGAAGCGGTGGCGCCGGTCGTGCCCGCACCTGCGAGGGTCAGGCGAATATACCGCTTAATGCCCTGATACGCGACCTTATGAAGGCCAGGGACCGTGACGGCGGCCGCCGAAACCTGAACCAGCAAGGGATCGGTGACAGCTTCGGCGTCGGACATGTTCGCCGCATCCCCGGCCTGAAGGCCGAGGGCAATCGAACCGGCCGAGATACCGCCGATATTCACGAGGAACACGCCACCTGTCTCGCCCTGGGTGTCGATGGTGAGGCCGGTCGCCATCTGGTCGGTGATCGCGGCATTCGTGGTGTGGGCCAGCGCCGCAAGGGGCGTGACCGCGTTGAAGATATCTTCGCGGGCCATGTCCGCAATTCTCCTGTGATGAAACGGCGATTGGACCGGCGGGGCCACCGCAGGCGTCCTCGTTCGGCGGCACCTTCCGCGACCGCGACCGTGGGTTTCAATGGGGTTAGCCCGCACCGCGCAGGGAAGGAACCGCGGCGCGGGCCAGTCGCCGCCTGCCGGATCAGGCGGCGATCTTCATGGCGCGGAAAGCGTCAAAATCGACCACATCACCGCCGACGCGCATCGTGTGATCGAAAACCACCATCGGCTTCTTGGTGAACGGGTCACGGAGAACCCGAATGCCCCGGCGCTGAACGATGGTGTAGGCAGCCCGGAAATCGCCGAACACAACCGGCAGCGCGCCCGGAGCGACGGCGGCAAGATCGTCGCCCTCGACAATCGGGAAACCGAACACCGAAGCCACACCACGGTTCTGATTGGCCGGATCGAGCAGATAGCGGCCCTCGCCGTCCTTCAGCGTCCGCAGTTTGCCGGTCGCCATACGCTCCATCATAAACCCGGCGTTCGTGCGATACATCGACTTCAGCGAGGTGATCAGATTGGCGAACCCATCCAGGCCACCGAAATCGTTCGCGCTCCCGGATTTCACGAAGCGCAGTTTCCGCCAGTCAGCATCAGTTTTGTCAGCCGCCTTCGCGTATTCAACCTCGGGGTAGCTCATCAGGCCGCGTGGTTGACCGACGCCGGTGCCATTCACGAAGGCCGACGCCTCCTTCATCGTGAAGCCAATCGCAACCTTTTCGGCCAGCCACTCCTCAACGTTCCGGTTAGCGTCTTCCAGGAGGTTCTGGGGCGCTTTCGGCATCGCTTGAAGGTTGTGCACCGCGATCCTGCGCATACCGATTTGCGGCGTGCCGCTCTCCTCATGCTCGGTGGTATCGTCAGCCCACCGGGCTTCCACAAACCCGCGATCATTGGGGATGTCCCAACCGTCGCCGTTCGTAGTTTCGATGGTGGCGAGTTGCCGCATCGGCGTCGTTTCATGGAGCTTCGCGATGATCCGAGCCGACATCGTGGTTGGCACCCAATATCCCCCGGACGGGTCGATACCGGCGGACAGGGCCTTGCCCTCATCGGCCCGGCGCAGGAAGCGGTTGAAATCGGCGGCGTATGCCTTCGCTTCACCAATCTGATCGGCGGTCACATCTTCGGGAGCCACCTTGCGACCCTTATGGTGCAGGAACTCGGATGCGAACGTCCGATCATCCGCCTTCAGTTCCTCCCCTCCGGCGGCGCGCATGGACTTCAGGCCATCGGCCAAGGCCTTCTCAAGGCTGTCGATGGACTCGTTCACCTTGGCCATCTTCGCTTCGATATCGGCCACCGACTTGCCGTCGGCTTTCTCTTTCAGTGCCTGATCGTTGGTGTCGCGAAGTTCCTTGAGGGCCTTGCCGATTTCGATGGCAAAACCCTTCAATTCGGGCGGAAGCGCGTCGGTGGCGGAGGTGGCATCCTTGTGCGCCAACGGCCCGAGAAGGCCAGCGTTCGCGAAATGCTCGATGGTGTTCATCTTCATGGGGATCATCCCTTGATAACGGATTGGAAGACGGCCGAGAGGCCAGCGGAGAGGTCGCCTTCGTCCTCCGCGTCGCGCGGAGCGCCCTTGACGCCTTGAGCCACGATTCGCTTCGCGGCGGTGCGGGACAGCCCGGCGTCGCGCAGGGCCTGTTCCACGAATTTCGGATCGCTTTCGTCGTCTTTCGCCGCCACGCGCGCCGACGGCAGCATGGGAAAGGTGACTAGTGAGATTTCCCAGAGGTCGAGTTTCTTCAACTGCCGGATCGTGCGCCCGCCCTCGGTGACATAGCCGTAATCCTCGGTGCGATAGCCGATGGAGAGGCCGTCCAGCACGCCAGCCTTCAGCATTACCAGCGCATCGCGGCCCTTCTGCACCTCGGTCAGCAGCCTGCCCTTGACCTGCAACCCGGTCTCGTCCTCCTGGATCGTCTCCCAAATGCCGATGGGGCTGGCGGGGTCGTGCTGCCACAGCATCTTGACCGCGCCGGAGCGCTTGGCTGCGATGGAGGCGCGAAAGGCACCGGGCATCACCGTGTCGTTGCCACGGTCGATCTCGCCGAACCGCGAGGCATAGCCCTCGATCACTCCGTTATCGCCCTTCACGTTAATAGACAGCGCCGCACCGGAGAATTTCATATTCAGACCGCTTTTCCGCTTGATACAGTTCATTTTTTCCTCCGAATCGCCGAGACACAGCGGCAGTTCGCAATTTCGTGGATCGGGCCGTTCGGGTCGCGCGGCCAGCGCAGCCGATAGCCGCCGACGATGAATGCGCCCGACATCGGACAATGCTGCCCATGGGCGTGGTTGTGGGTCGGGCGCTCCCGGCCGTCGAGCCGAGACAGCCAGACCCGCTGGTCGATCTCTCCCGAGAACTCGGCGGCGCTCGCCGTGGCCCATTGCGACGCCAGGTGAGTCCGGTCCTCGGCCGCGTTCAGCGCCCGGCGTGGAGCATCGACGCCGCGCTGGCGGAACAGCGCGCGCTCCAGTTGGTCGGCGCGCAGGTCCATGACTCGGCGCAGGTGATGCGCGGTCCACCTCGCGAACCGTTCGGCTCCCTCGCGGGCGAAGGTCGCGGCGATCAGGCCGACGCCTGTTGTGCGGACCCATGATCCGATCCGCGACCCTTGGTCGAGCCCGCCCAGCACATCGAGGGCGAACACCCGTGCCGTTCGCTGTGTGCCCTCGTCCATGATCAGGGCGACGCGGCGCTCGTGCTCGGCAATGGCGGCGTCGAAATCGAATGTCTCGCCGCGGAGCAAGCCGCGCTCGGCCAGCCGTAGAAACCGCCGCAGTTCGTTCAGCAGGGCCGGGCTTAGTTCATCGGCCTGCTGGTCTATCATCGCCGTGGCGCGCTGCCACGCCGCCGCCATGGCGGCCGGCCCGTCACCTGTCAGGATCATCCGGCGGGTCCTTGTCGCCCTCGACACTCGGCATGGGCCGCTGGGTCACGCCCAGGATGACCTTGCCGTTGTCGTCGCCGGTCGGGCCGTAGCCGAGGGCTTCCCGACGTTCGTCCACGGTCAGGATGTCGCTGGCCGAAGAAACCTTATCCCAGACCTGACGCCGCTCGGCGGCAAGAGCCGGGATTTCGTCCAGATCGGGCCGCAGCTCCATCCCCTCCATCGCCATGCGCGGCGCCAGCCATTGGGACAGGC
>JBDHSR010000359.1:0-3737 GCA_039808305.1 Gemmobacter sp.
CCCGCCCACGCCGCGGAGATATTGGTCTCTATCCGCCGCATCAGAGCCTGTTTCACGCCGCCCGCGCGGTTTCCGCCCGCAGCAGGGCCATCACCATCGGCCCGGGCGAGAAGGCGCCGGCCTGCGCCTTGCGCGACAAGGCCCGCAGATAGCCGCCGGGGCTGCCGATCCGGTCGAAGCTTTGCAGGATGCAGGCCACTGCGATGGCGGCGACCTCCGGTCCCATATGGAAGCAGGCTTCCTCCCAGGCGTCCGGACTGACCCCGATCATGCCGCGCACGAAGGCGGCGGCGGCGACCAGATCGCGCCAGCCGCGGATGTCGCCTGTGGCATAGGTCTCTATTTCCGGGCAGGCCCGCAGGATCAGATGGAGCGGCAGTTGTGGGGCAGGGTCATCCATCGCCTCGGATCCCTCGACCCCGCCCGCCGCCCTTGCATTTTCTTTGCAAGGTTCAAGATCAATGGAAGTTATGGTTGAATATTGTTTGTGCCGCCCATTTCCATCGTCATTGCCGCGCATTTCTTCTGTTTTCGGCAAGGTCAGGGACTGATTGACCCGCTCCAGCAACTCCGTCACCTGCCCGTCCAACCCCTGAAGCGCGGCCAGATCCATCTTCCGCCGCAGCATCCGCCTGGTCAGCGCCACCGCATCCGCCAGCGCCTGCCACGCCCCGGATGGACCGGCGGGCAGCCCCTCCTCCATCGCGAAAGCCACGAGCTTTTCGCAATCCCGCAGCCGCAGCACGACGGTTTCGCGCAGCCGGCGCAGCCGCTCGGTCGCCAGCGCCGCCTGTCGCGCGGCCTCGGCGATTTCCCCGGCGCGATGCGCCAGCGGCGCCAGGTCCAGCCCGAAGGCGCGGTCCAGCCCTTCTCCCATCCCGCGCACGGCGTAGCGTTTGCCGTTCGGGCTGTCATGGCGCAGGATCAGCCCGGCCCGCACCAGCGCGGCCAGATGCCGGCGCAGGGTGCTTTCCGCCATGCCATGCGCCCGCGCGCACAGCGCCGCGTTGGAGGGGAAGACGATGGCCCCGGTCGCCGCGATCCCGTCCTCACGCAGGAAGGAGACCAGCGCCGACAACACCGAAAGGTCGCGGTCGGTCACGCCGAAAGCCTGCCGGGCGAGGCCCAGATCGCGCAGGATCCGCCATTTGCTGACGGCCTCGGCCTCCGGCGCGTCGGAGACAAGCGTATCCGCCCCGGCCCGCGCGCGCGCGGCCAGAAGTCCGGCCGTCACCGGCCGCCGCCCGAAGGGCGTCGTGGAAATATGCTGCATGTGGTTTCACATGGGCGCAAAAACTCAATCCCGCCGAATCGACGAGTTGACAGGGGTCAACGAATGCCGCTAGATTCGAGGTGCTAGATCGACCAACGGCCCTTCGGAATGCATGTCATTTCGGGGGGCTTTTGCTTTTGCGGGTCCGTCGTGCCTCCTGTTGTTGTTGATGCCTGTTCAGCCCCGGCCTTTGGCCGTGGCGAGATATTCCCGATGCAGCGCCTCGATCCGGGCCAGCAGCCAGTCGTCGAAGCCCGCCGCCGTCTTCTGCGACAGTGTGAGCACCGTCTTGCCACCGCCGCTGCGCACCTGGCCCAGCGGAGCGTCGCCCGCGCCGAGCAGCGGTCGCGCCGCCGGCTTTTCCGCCGTGACAGAGACGGTTTTCTCCGGCGCGATCAGGGCGAAGACCGCCTCGAACCGCTGATCGGATTCCGCGCCCTCGGCCAGCGCGACCAAGGTATCGGCATCCTGCCCGCGCAGCCGCTCGGTGAAGTCCAGCCAGCGGTCGCGCCCGACCGAGGGCGCGGCGCCGATGGCGTGCAGGAGGGGCAGGGGGATCGCGTCGATCACCGTCAGCATCCGGCTGATCACCGTCTTGTCGACCCCGAGCGCATCGCAGATCACCGCCCGCTCGAAGCCGGTGTCGCGCATCTGCCGGGCGAAATTCGCCTTCTCGATGAAGCTCAGATCCTTGCGTAGCGCGTTTTCCTGGCCCTGCGCGATCATCAGGTCGCGGTCGGTCAGGTCGCGCAGCATGGCCTTCACCGGCAGCCCGGCGAGCTTCAGCGCGGCCACCCGGCGGCGGCCATAGACCACCTCGTAGCGGCCTTCGTAATTCGGCGAGTGGCGGACCAGGACCGGCACCTGCTGGCCGTAGATCCGCATGGATTCGGCAAGCGCAGAGATGCCGTCGGCATCCTGGTCCAGCCGGTCCTCCAGCCCCGCATTGTCGATCAGGTCGGCCGGGATCTCCAGCACCGAGCGGCTTTTCAGATCGGCGATCGACTGGCCGACGGCGCCGATCGCGCCCTTGGTCATGCGCGGCGGCGGGGCAGGGGGGCGGGCCTCGGACGGGCCGGCCGCAGAAAGCAGCCCCTTCAACAGATCCTTGCGCGCCATCAGCGCCCTCCTTCCCGGCCCCAGGCCTGCTGGATCAGGGCCTCGATCTCGCCATTCACCGCGTTCAGGCTTTCCATCGCCCGCTCATAGGTCTGGCGCGAGAAGGCCGACCGCTCGACCTCGTAAAGCGTCTGCTTGGTGATCCCGGCATCCGAGATCGCCGTCGATTTCAACGCCGGATGGTTCAGCACATGGTCGCCGAACATCGAGCGCATGAAGCTCACCATCTGGTTCTGCGGCCCGTCGCCGGGCTCGTAGCGCGTGACCAGATAGCGCAGCCAGTCATAGGACATATCCCCCCCCGCATCCGCCACCACGCCCAAGAGGTTCGAGGTCATCAGCAGGAACTGACACATCGACATCACGTCGAGCATCTGCGGATGAACCGTCACCAACACCGCCGTCGCGGCACTGAGCGCGCTCATGGTGAGAAAGCCGAGCTGCGGCGGGCAGTCGATCACCACCACGTCGTAATCCGCTTCCACCTCGGCCAGTTTCTCGGAGATCCTGGTAAAGAACATCTCACCGGTGCGCGCGGCCAGCACGCGCGGCGTGTCATGCTCGAACTCCATCAGGTCCAGATTGCCGGGAATGATGTCGAGATTGGTGAAATAGGTCTGCTGGATCACCTCGCGCAGGGGCAGGGGGTCCTCGTAGCGGATCGCGTCGTAGAGCGTGCCGCCGTCGAGCAGGTCGAATTCCGGCTGGAAGCCGTGCAGCGCGCTGAAGCTCGCCTGCGGATCGAGGTCGATGCCCAGCACCCGGTAGCCGTCCAGCGCCAGTTTCTGCGCCAGATGGGCGGCGGTGGTGGTCTTGCCGCTGCCGCCCTTGAAATTGATGACGGTGATGACCTGAAGATGATCGCCCGCGCGGCGGCCCGGCAGATAGGTGCCGGGGGTCTTGGCGCCTTTCTCCAGCATCCGGCGCAGGGCGAGGATGTCCTCGGGCGTATAGAGCCGCCGCCCGCCGGAGCGGGTTTCCGGCTGCGGGCCGCGCCCTTCGAGACTGAGCTTGCGCAGATAGGCGTCCTTCACGCCCAGCAGGTCGGCCACCTCGCCGCTGGTGAACTTGCGCAGCACGCGGCGGGCATTGGGCGGGAAAAGCTGCTCCCGATGCGCCTGCAAGCGTTCCGACAACCGCGCCGCATGGTCGCCCACCAGCCGGTCGATCCGTTCCTGAACCATCTTCTCTGCCCCGCGGTGTGCGTTGGTGTTACGCTTATCACCGTCTGTTTCTGTCTTTAGCGTATATATCTGACGCCATCGCGGGATTCGGGCAAGCAGAATCTTCAACATCTGGTAGCGGGCCGGCGGGTGGCCACAAGCGGGAAATGCGGCGATCCGGC
>JBDHSR010000360.1:0-3734 GCA_039808305.1 Gemmobacter sp.
AGCATGGCGCGATAGCCCGCGATCACTCCGCTTTCCTCCAGCCGCTTCAGCCGCGCCTGCACCGGGCTTTTCGACAGCCCGACGCGGCGGGCGAGCTCGGTGGCGCTGATCCGGCCCTCCACCGACAGGATGCGCAGCATCGCGGCATCGTAGGAATCCATCTCCACGCGGGCCGAAGCCATCCAATTTCCTCCCATCTTCAGGCGAATCGCCCGCATCATGCCATATCATCGGGAAAACCGCCCGCCCGATCCGCGCTATCCTTCGCCCAGATCCAGGAGAGATTCCATGCCGCGCGACACCCAGTCCAGTTGGACCATCATCGACACCCAGAGCCTGCGCGACGAGGCCGCGCTGATCCGCGAGCTGATCGCGGAAACCGAACTCGACGCGGCGGCGCGGGCGCGGATCTCGCAATCCGGCGCCGATCTGGTGCGCCGCATCCGCGCCAGCGTGAAGCCGGGGCTGATGGAGGTCTTCCTCGCCGAATACGGGCTGTCGACCGATGAGGGCATCGCGCTGATGTGCCTCGCCGAGGCGTTGCTGCGCGTGCCGGACGCCGAGACGATGGACGCGCTGATCGAGGACAAGATCGCGCCCTCGGACTGGGGCCGCCATCTCGGCCAGTCGGCCTCCAGCCTGGTCAACGCCTCGACCTGGGCGCTGATGCTGACGGGCAAGGTGCTCGACGAGCGCGAGCCGGGCGTGGTGGGCCATCTGCGCGCCGCCATCAAGCGGCTGGGCGAGCCGGTGATCCGCACCGCCGTCGGCCGCGCCATGAAGGAGATGGGCCGCCAGTTCGTGCTGGGCGAGACCATCGAGGCCGCGATGAAACGCGCCCGCGAGCAGGAGGCGAAGGGCTATACCTACAGCTACGACATGCTGGGCGAGGCCGCCCGCACCGAGGCCGACGCGCAGAAATACCACCTCGCCTATTCCAAGGCGATCACCGCCATCGCTTCGGCCTGCACGACCGGCGACATCCGCACCAATCCCGGCATCTCGATCAAGCTCTCCGCGCTGCATCCGCGCTACGAGGTCGCCAAGCGCGAACGGGTGATGGCGGAGCTGGTGCCGCGGGTGAAGGCGCTGGCGGGCCTCGCGAAATCCGCCGGGATGGGCCTGAACATCGACGCCGAGGAGGCCGACCGTCTGGCGCTGTCGCTGGAGGTGATCGAGGCGGTGCTGTCGGACAGCTCGCTTTCCGGCTGGGACGGGTTCGGCATCGTGGTGCAGGCCTACGGCCGCCGCGCCGGCCCGACGCTCGACTGGCTGCACGATCTGGCGGTGCGGCTGAACCGGCGCATCATGGTGCGGCTGGTGAAGGGCGCCTATTGGGATGCCGAGATCAAGCGCGCGCAGGTGATGGGGCTGGAAAGCTTCCCGGTCTTCACCCGCAAGCAGGCGACCGATGTGAGCTATATCGCCAATGCGCGGAAGCTCTTGCGGATGACCGACCGGATCTATCCGCAATTCGCCGGCCACAACGCCCATACCGTCGCCGCCATCCTCGACATGGCCGAGTCCGAGGGCGTGGCCCCCGCGCAATACGAATTCCAGCGCCTGCACGGCATGGGCGAGCGGCTGCATGACCTGGTGCTGTCCGACCGCAAGACGCATTGCCGGATCTACGCCCCGGTCGGCGCCCATCGCGACCTGCTGGCCTATCTGGTGCGCCGCCTGCTGGAGAACGGCGCGAACTCCTCCTTCGTGAACCAGATCGTCAACGAGGAGGTGACGCCCGAGGAGGTCGCCGCCTGCCCGGTCGACTTCATGGAACAGGTCTCGCCCGTCGAGAACCCGGCCATCGCCACTCCCCGCGCGCTCTTCGGCCAGCGCCGCAATTCGCGCGGCTGGGATCTGACCGACAGCGCCGATCTGGCGGGGATCGAGGCCGCCCGCGGCCCGCATCTGCACACCATCTTCGACGCCCGGCCGCGTCTGGCCGGTCCGGTCGCCGGGGCGCTGCGGCTCGACGTGGTGAACCCGGCGACGGGCGAGCGGGTGGGCAATGTGATCCCCGCCGCCGCCCCCGATGTGGAAACCGCGCTCGCCGCCGCCGAGCCCTGGGCCGCCGCCGCGCCGGAACGCGCCGAGGTGCTGCGCCGCGCCGCCGATCTCTACGAGGCCGAGTTCGGCCCGATCTTCGCCCTTCTGGCGCGCGAGGCGGGCAAGAGCCTCGCCGATGCGGTGGCCGAGCTGCGCGAGGCGGTGGATTTCCTGCGCTATTACGCCGATCAGGGGCAGGGGCTGACCGCGCCGCCGCGCGGCATCTTCACCTGCATCAGCCCGTGGAACTTCCCGCTCGCCATCTTCACCGGCCAGATCGCCGCCGCGCTGGTCGCCGGCAACGCGGTGCTGGCGAAGCCGGCCGAGCAGACGCCGCTGATCGCCGCTTTCGCGGTGGACCTGCTGCTGAAGGCCGGGGTTCCGGCCAGCGCCCTGCAACTGCTGCCGGGCGACGGATCGGTCGGCGCGCTGCTGACCCGCGACAGCCGGGTGGGCGGCGTGGCCTTCACCGGCTCCACCGAGACCGCGCTGCTGATCCGCCGTTCGATGGCCGAGCATCTGGACCCGACCGCGCCGCTGATCGCCGAGACCGGCGGGCTGAACGCGATGATCGTCGATTCCACCGCCCTGCCGGAACAGGCGGTGCGCGACATCCTCGCCTCCTCCTTCCAGTCGGCCGGGCAGCGCTGCTCGGCGCTGCGCTGCCTCTATGTGCAGGAGGACATCGCGGATCACCTGCTGCACATGCTGGCGGGCGCGATGGACGAGCTTGCCATCGGCGACCCGTGGCACCTCGCCACCGATGTGGGTCCGGTGATCGACGTGGAGGCGCAGGAGGGCATCCGCGCCCATATCGAGACCGCCCGCGCCGCCGGCCGTCTCGTCAAGGAGATGAAGGCCCCGGCGGGCGGCACCTTCATCGGGCCGACCGTGATCCGGGTGCCCGGCATCGCCGCCATGGGGCGCGAGATCTTCGGGCCGGTGCTGCATGTCGCGACCTTCCGCGCCAGCGATCTCGACCGGGTGATCGAGGCGGTGAACGCCACCGGCTACGGGCTGACCTTCGGGCTGCATACCCGGATCGACGACCGGGTGCAGCGCATCGTCGACAGCCTGCATGTCGGCAATATCTATGTGAACCGCAACCAGATCGGCGCCGTGGTCGGCAGCCAGCCCTTCGGCGGCGAGGGGCTTTCGGGCACCGGGCCGAAGGCGGGCGGGCCGGAATACCTCGCGCGCTTCACCCAGCGTCCGGCGCCCGCCGCCGGGGAGGGGCAGGGCGTCAGCGCCGAGGCCGATGTGCAGCGCCAGCTCGACGCGCTGACCCCCGCCGCGCAGGCGCTGACCGTGCGCGACCTGCCGGGGCCGACCGGCGAGAGCAACCGGCTTTCCGCCTGGCAGCGCCTGCCGCTGCTCTGCCTCGGCCCCGATCCGGCCTCGGCGCTGGCGCAGGCCGAGGCGGTGCGCGGCCTCGGCGGCCTCGCCGTCGAGGCGCCGGGGCTCGATCCCACGGCGCTGAACCGGCTGCACGGCTTCGGCGGGGCGCTGCATTGGGGCACCGCGCCGCGCGCCGAGGCGCGGGCGCTGGCCGACCGGCCCGGCCCGATCCTGCCGCTGATCGGCGGTCTGCCCGATGCCGGCCATGTCGCGCTGGAGCGGCATGTCTGCATCGACACCACCGCCTCGGGCGGCAACGCGCAACTGCTGGCCGAGGTCTCGGCGGG
>JBDHSR010000361.1:0-3733 GCA_039808305.1 Gemmobacter sp.
CAGCCAGTAGCCGGTGATCCCCGAAAGGTAGACGAACCAGATCAGGACGACCCCGGTCACCCAGGAGAACCAGCGCTTGCCGCGGTAGCGGTCGAGCGACCACTCACGCACGATGTGCAGCAGCATCACCAGCACCATCAGGTCCGAGGCATAGCGGTGCAGGCTGCGCATGATGCCGGCGTGCCACCACTGCGGGCCCGAGATCCATTCGACCGACCGGTAGGCCGCCTGCACGCCGGTATCGAAGAAGATGAACAGGTAGATGCCGGTTCCCGCCACCACCCAGAACAGGAACCAGCCAAGCGGCCCCAGCTGGGCAAGCGGGTTCCAGTCGGGACCGAAAACGCGATCGAGCGCACGTTCGACGCGGTCGAACCCGTTCCTCACCAGTCTACGCATCATTCCGCCTTGCCTGTATCCTGCTGTTCTCTCCGTGCCCGGCGGCAGGGCCGCGCGGGTTGCGGAATCACGCCACCCTGCGCATCGGACCGCGCAATGCCCGGCGCCGCTCAAGCCACAGGCGCAGGATGATCCACCCCGTCAGCACCAGCGACAGGGCGCCGAAGAAGATGCCGAAGAAGATTCCGTAATCGAAACGGTATGCCCCGGTCTTGGGATTGTAAACCGTGCACAGGAAGGAAATCCGGTCCCACAGCGCACGCGGATCCAGCGCCCTGGTCCGGGTGCCGAAAACCAGTTCCTTGAGCGGCTCGATCAGTACCTGAAGCGGGAAGCTCTCGCCGTAGACCTGGCGGTAGACGCGGCCCTCGGCATCGAGGATGGATGTCTGGGTGACGTGATCGAACCCGCCAGCCCCGGCGCGGTAGGAGAAGCCCAGCTCATCCAGGAAGGCCTCGGTCGTTTCCGGGTCGGCGCTGGCGATGAGCCAGTCGCGCTGGCCCAGCAGGCGGTGGGTTCCGGCAAAGCCGTTCAGCTGCGCCGGCCGGTCCCCCGAGGCATCGAAGCCGAAGGTCAGCACGGCGAAACGGTCGTCGCCCAGAACGCGGCGCGCCTCGTCCACCTTGGCGCGCAGATGGTCGGTGGTGATCGGGCAGACGGTGGCGCAGCTGGTGAAGATCAGCGACACGACCAGCGGCTTGCCGCGCAGGTCGGCCAGCGCCAGCGGGCGGCCGCGGTGATCGGTGAACACATGGTCCCCGGTCTGGTTGCCGATGGCCGCCTGGCTCTGGGCCAGCACCGCCTCGGCGTCAAGGCCCTGTTGTGCCCGTGCCGCCACGCCCCCGAGGCCAAGCGCCAGCGCCAGCGCCAGCGCCAGCAGTCTCAGCCAAGCCATGTCAGCGCCCGATCCAGGACCACCCCCGCCGATACCGCCGCGAACTGGTAGAGCGAGGCGCGGAAGGCCGTCATCGCGGCGGCCTTCGATGGCGCGCGCATCAGCCGCCAGCTGGTGGCGACGAACCAGAAGCCCGAGACCGCGGCACAGAGGCCGTAGACCGGCCCCAGCCCCAGCGCAAGCGGCAGCAGCGAAAGCGCCACCAGCGTCACCACATGGGCAAAGATCACCGGCCCCCAGACCGCGGGTTCGCTCACCACCGGCAGCATCGGCACGCCGGCGCGGCGGTAATCCTCGCCGCGGGCGGCGGCCAGCGCCCAGAAATGGGGCGGTGTCCACAGGAAAAGCATGGCCGCCAGCGCCAGCGGCACCGGGCCGCCCAGGCGCGCCAGCCCGAATTCGAAGGGCGAGGCGGCCGCCGCCGCCCCCGCCAGCAGCGCGAAGCTGCCGGCCGCGCCGCCGATCACCACGTTCCACACCGTGCGCCGCTTGAGCACCAGCGTGTAGAGGATGCCGTAGGTGAAGGCGCCGAGAAAGACGAGCAGCGTCGCCAGGCTGCCCCCCACCGACCAGGCCATCATCAGCGAGGCGGCAAGCAGCAGCGTGAAGGTCACCGGCCACACCGGGCCGGGCTTCAGCCTTCCGCTGGCGAAGGGGCGCGCGAAGGTGCGCGCCATCAGCCGGTCGGTATCGCGTTCGAAATAGTGGTTGAAGGCCCCCGCCGCGCCGGAAGCGCCCAGCACGGCGAGGGTGAAGACCGCGGCTTCAAGCCAGCCAAGGGCGTTGCCGCCGGTCAGGATGCCCACGAGGGCGGCCAGCGCGATGAAGCTGCCGATCCTGAGCTTCAGGATCTGGGTGGTCATGGCTGCGGCAGCCTGCATCGGCCGGTCTCCTCTCGCGGTCGTCGCCTTGGTCACGGTATCAGCGGAACAGCCACAGTTCCGAGAGATACTTCCAGTTGACGAAGTAGTAGAGCACGAAGGCGGCGAAGAAGATGGTGACCAGGATCACCGTTCCCGGAAGCTTCAGCGTGCCCTCGCTGCCATAGGTCGAGACGGTCTCGCGTGCCTTGTCGTGCAGCGGGAAGGTCAGCTTCGCCCCCGCCCGGTCAAGCCGCGGCCCGGCAAGGATCGAACCGACGACGATGAGGATGAACATCACGCCGCCGATCGCCGCCAGGATGGCGAAGATCCCGTTCAGGCCCATCATCAGATAGGCCGCCGCCGGGAATTCGTAGGCATGCATGCCGTCGGCCAGCGACAGATCCCAGTGCCGGCGCGGCACGCCCAGCGTCCCCGCCCCCATCATGAACAGCGAGATGCCGCCCGCCCCGATGCCGAAGACATAGGGCTGAAGCTTCGCCAGGCCGGGCCAGATGATGTCGCGCTGGAAGATCAGCGGGACGATCAGGTAGGTGCCCGCCATGAAGGCCAGCGTGGTGCCCGCCACCACCGTGCCGTGGAAGTGGCCCGGGACATAGATGGTGTTGTGCATCAGCACGTTCAGCTGCTCGGTGCCCAGGATGACCCCGGTGATGCCGCCGATGAAGCCGAACATGACGAGGCTGAGGAACATGCCCGCGAAGGCGGGATGCCCCCAGGGCGCCTTGGTCAGCCATTCGAAGGCCCCGCGGGTGAAACCGTTGCGGCGCTGCGCCGCCTCGATCGCGCCCGGCACGGTCAGGCCGTGGATCATCGAACCCATGACCGCCAGATACATCATGTAGCTGGTGTTGACGATCTTCCAGGCCGAGGACATGCCCGGCTCGGCCAGGATGTGGTGGGCCGAGGCAAGCTGCAGGAACAGGATGTACATGAAGAAGGCCATGCGGCTGACCTTTTCGGACAGCGGCTTCGCCCCCACCACCATGGCGCCGATCGCATACCAGATCGACACATGGGCCGAGACGTTGATCTGCTGGCTGGAATGGCCCAGCCCCCACCACACCACCTTGTACATCAGCGTGTCGATGTTCGAGATCAGGCCGAGCGACCACAGCCAGGTGGGAACAAGGATGATGGCGCCCGAGGCCAGGGTGAACACCGCGATGATGCCCGCCGTGATGGCGCCGAAGGTCACCAGCGGCACCGAGCCGTCATAGGTGTTCTCGTTCTTGGCGACGACCAGCGTGGCGAAGAAGACGAACACCCCGATCAGCGCCCCCACCGCAAACAGGATCAGCGCCAGGTAGAACCAGGACGAGGCCATCATCGGCGGATAGGAGGTGAACATCACCGTCGAATCGCCCTGCAGCACGACGGCATTCGCCATGACCGCGCCGATGAGCATCAGCGCGAAGGCAAGCCAGGCCCATCTCGGCCCCGCCAGCCGCGCCCCCAGGATGACCGCCGAGGCGAAGTAGAGCACCGCGATCTCGAAGAAGATGATCCAGAACAGCAGCACGTTCGCCCCGTGCCCGGTGAGCACGAGGTAGAACCA
>JBDHSR010000362.1:0-3720 GCA_039808305.1 Gemmobacter sp.
TGCGGCAGGTCGTTGAAGGCGGAAAACGGCTCCACCCCCATCGGGCGGATCATCAGGTCGATCCGTTGCCGCAGCGGCAGCGCGCCGGGCAGCGTGACAAGCAGCCAGAGCGCCGGCAGCTTGCGGAAGGTCAGCGTGTCCGGCACCGCCTGGAGGTCGACCTCCAGCCCGTCCATCCGGCCGGAGATCCGGGCGAAGCCGGTCGGGGCGAGCGCGCGCCGCGCCCCCTCCATCTCCACCCGGTCGAACCAGCCGGCGCGCGCCGCCTTGCGCGCGCGCGCGTCCGCGGAAAGACGGAGGGCCAGCCAGGCCAGCCCCCCGCCCAGGATCAGGACGATCAGTCCGACCCCCATGCCTCAATACCCCTTCGGCTTCGGCCAGGGCATCGTGAACTGCGCGCCGCGGTTCACGAAGCGGTAGCGCCAGAAGTGGAACCACAGCGACACGACGATGTAGAAGGCGATCATCGCGACGAGCTGCGTGCCGTAGCCGAGGAACACCGCGAAGAAGGTCATGCCGCAGAGCCCGAGCAGCACATAGGCCGGCAGCGGGTGGAACGGATGCTCGTAGCCGCGCTTGATCGATTCGAGCGGCCATTTGCGGCGGAACAGGATGATGTTCAGCGGCATGAAGGTGTATTCCAGCAGGCCCGACAGGATCGAGAAGGTGATCACCTGGTCGATCGGCGCGCCCAGCGCGAAGATCAGCGCGATGGGAACCAGGAAGATGATCGAACGGTAGGGGGTGCGGTATTTCGGATGCACCGCGCCGAACCAGCCCGGCAGGTAGCGGTCGCGCCCCATGGCGAACCAGGCGCGGCTGGCGTCGTTGATGCAGCCATTGGCCGAGGCCAGCGTCGCGAACATCGTGCCGATGCCGAGGAACACCATCAGGAAGGTCGATCCCGAAAGCCGCGCCGCGTCGAAGAGCGGCACGCCCGCCTGCCCCAGATATTCCCACGGCATCAACCCGTTGCAGACATACCAGGTCAGCGTCGCCGCGATGGCCAGCGTCATCACCCCGGCCAGCGTGCCGAAGGGCAAGGAGCGCGCGGGGCTGCGCACCTCTTCCGCCGCCTGCGTCGTGCCCTCGATCCCGAGATAGTACCACAGGCCGAAATGCATCGCCGCCAGCACGCCCAGCCAGCCATAGGGCAAGGCCGCCGCCCCCGACATCAGGTCGGCATGGCGCATGATGCCGTCGCCGAGGATCCCCGAGGTGCTGAGGAACAGCACGATCACCGCCGTGAAGGCGATGGCGGTGATGACCAGGTTGAAGGTCAGCGTCGCGAGCACGCCGCGATAGTTCAGCCAGGCCAGGAACATGATGGCCAGGATGATGAAGGGCCTCTGGTCGACGCCCCCCTCATGCCCGCCGAGAATGGCGACCTGATCGACGAGGAAGCCGAAGGTGATCGCGTTCGCCGCCTCCAGCATCGTATAGGCGAAGACGAGGTAGAGGCCGACGTTGAAGGCCATCAGCGGGCCGACGATGTGCTTGGCCTGGGTGTATTGCCCGCCCGCGGCGGCGACGGTCGAGGTCACCTCCGAATCGATCATGGCGACGCAGGTATAGAGGATGCCCGCGAACCAGCAGGCCATCAGCGCCGCATAGGCGCCGCCCTTGCCGACCGCGAAGTTCCAGCCCATGTATTCGCCGACCAGCACGATGCCCACGCCCAGCGCCCAGACATGGGCCGGGCCGAGCACGCGGGCAAGGCCGACATGTTCGATCTTTTCTGCTTGTGCCATATGCCCTTACCCCCGATGGTGCTGTTCTTCGGTCAGCGCCTCGAGCTCGCCCTCGCGGGAGGAGGTCAGGAACTCCTCGCTGTAGCGGCTGTCGGTGCGGACCCAGTCGATGACGATGAACAGCCCGAAGAGCGCCGAGGCCGCCCAGGCCACGAGTTCCAGATAATCCCAGAGATCCATTGTCACCTCACTCGCCGAATTTCTCGGAGATCACGTCGCGGTATTCCTTTTCGGAGAACCGCAGCAGGATCGCGTAATAGCCCACGATGACCACGATCATCACGATCAGCGCGCCGATCGAGAAGCTGTAGTCGAAGCGGGCGGTGATGAGATCCGCCGCCGCGGCCGGATCGGTGAAGCCGAGCTTCTCCCATTGCTCGACCATGACCGGGTTCTGGCCCAGCGCCTCCCAGGTCGGATTCTCGATGGCCTGCGGCTCCTTGGACGAGCCGGCCAGCCCCATCCAGAGCGGGATGTAGAGCGCGCCGATCGCCATGATGAGCAGCACGATCACGTCGATGATCTGGCCGACCTTGCCCTGAACGGGCGGTTTGTAATGTGCCATGGTCAGCGCCCCCGCTTCGCTTCGCGCGCCTCATCCAGGAACTGGATGTCGAGGCCGTACATGAAGTCGCGATCCTCGCGGTAGTGGCGCAGCATGGCGACGATGGCCGCCGTGTTGAACAGAAGGACGACGGCCCCGCCGATCAGCAGCACCAGCCGCGCGGTGGAATCAGGCGCCAGGTTCCATGTCGCCAGCGCCACGAAGATGATCGAAAACCACAGTCCCAGAACGAAGGCCCATGCCACCGCCACGTCGCGGCGGTGCATGGACTCGATCCGTCTCGTCAGATCAGACACGTTGCTTCCTCCCTAGGCCCATTTTCTGGAAGCCGGTTCGCGCAGGGCCGAGGCGCTTTTTTGAACAGCCGGCAAATTATTTTTCCCGCAGGAAAACCCCGACGCGGCAATCTGTCAAGAAAACTGTCATCTCGGGGCGAAATTGCCTTTTGCTTCACCGCAGCATGAATTTCATGCCGCAAATGCGAAAACCGACATGCCGTTTCCGCCCGATATTCCCCACGATGAAATTTTTTTTCTTGCCAGTTGACCGAATGAAAAATCCGGTGCTAGCGTCTTTCCCATCGGTTTCACGAAGGAGTCGAACCCATGTGCGGTATCGTCGGACTGTTCCTGAAGGACCCCAAGCTCGAGCCGCGGCTCGGCGAGCTTCTTACGGACATGCTCATCACCATGACGGATCGCGGCCCCGACAGCGCGGGGATCGCGATCTATTCGCGCGGCCATGACGGCCACGCCAAACTCACCGTCCAGTCGGCCACGCCCGAGGCGGATTTCGCCGACCTGGCCGAGACTCTCGGCAAGGCCATCGGCGCCAAGGTCAAGCTGACGCAGAAGGACACCCATGCGGTGCTCGACCTGCCGAGCGACCGGCTGGAAGCGGCGCGCCACGCGCTGCGCGACATCGCCCCCCATGTGAAGGTGATGAGCGCCGGCGAAGGCATCGAGATCTACAAGGAGGTCGGCCTGCCCAAGGACGTGGCCGCCCGCTTCGACGTGGCGCACATGACCGGCACCCATGGCATCGGCCATACCAGGATGGCGACCGAATCGGCCGTCACCACGATGGGCGCCCACCCGTTCTCGACCGGCTCCGACCAGTGCCTCGTGCATAACGGGTCGCTGTCGAACCACAACGGCCTGCGCCGCGAGCTGATCCGCCTCGGCAAGACCTTCGAGACCCAGAACGACACCGAGGTCGCCGCCGCCTATGTCAGCCGCAAGCTGGAAGAGGGGCAGAACCTCGGCGAGGCGCTGGAATCGGGGCTGGAGGATCTGGACGGCTTCTACACCTTCGTCGTCGGCACCAGGAACGGCTTCGGCGTGGTGCGCGACCCGATCGCCTGCAAGCCCGCCGTCATGGCCGAGACCGACCAGTATGTCGCCT
>JBDHSR010000363.1:0-3714 GCA_039808305.1 Gemmobacter sp.
GGCGTGGTGCCGGCCGACCTGCGCACCCCCTACGACATCCGCGAGGTCATCGCCCGGGTGGTCGACGGCTCGCGCTTCGACGAGTTCAAGCCGCGCTTCGGCGAAACCGTGGTCACCGGATTCGCGCATGTCATGGGCTGCCCGGTGGGGATCGTCGCCAATAACGGCGTGCTGTTCTCCGAGGCGGCGCAGAAGGCCGCGCATTTCGTGGAACTGTGCAGCCAGCGCGCCATCCCGCTGGTCTTCCTGCAAAACATCACCGGCTTCATGGTCGGCCGCAAATACGAGAACGAAGGCATCGCGCGCCACGGCGCCAAGATGGTCACCGCCGTCGCCACCACCGCCGTGCCGAAGATCACCATGCTGGTCGGCGGCTCTTTCGGCGCGGGCAATTACGGCATGGCGGGGCGCGCCTATCAGCCGCGCTTCCTCTGGACATGGCCGAACAGCCGGATCTCGGTGATGGGCGGCGAACAGGCGGCCGGGGTGCTCGCCACCGTGAGGCGCGACGGGATCGAGCGCGCCGGCGGCCAATGGTCCGCCGAGGAGGAGGCCGCGTTCAAGCGCCCCACCATCGAGATGTTCGAGCGGCAGAGCCATCCGCTCTACGCCTCCGCCCGGCTCTGGGACGATGGCGTCATCGACCCGCGCCGCACGCGCGAGGTGCTGTTCCTGTCGCTCTCCGCCGCGCTGAACGCGCCGATCCCGCCGACGCGCTTCGGCGTGTTCCGGATGTGAGCCCTTCCCGCCGGCCCGCCGCCGCCTTACCACGGAGCCATGCGCATGACCGCCGACCTCCTGCTCTATCTCGCGCTCACCCTCGCGGCGCTGCTGGCGCTGGCCGACCGCTACGCCCCCTATGAGGGGCTTAGCGACCGGGGCTGCCGCATCGGCGCGGTGCTCGACGGCGATACGGTGGAACTGATCTGCGGCACGACCCGCGAGCCGGCGCGGCTTCAGGGCTTCGATGCGCCGGAAACCCGCGACGCGGGTTGCGAGGCCGAACGCGCGCTCGGCAAGCGGGCGGCGGCTTACCTGCGCGACTGGGTGCCGCGCGCCCGCTCCGGCATGACCGATCTCGGCCGTGACAAATACCGCCGCCGCCTGATCCGGCTCCGCCTCGACGGGGAGGAGGTGGCGGCGCGGATGATCGCCGAGGGGCTGGCGGTCGCCTATGATGGCGGCCGGCGGATCGACTGGTGCGCCCGGCTGGCGGCGCGGGGGGCGGCGCGATGATCGCCACGCGCTTCACCCGCGCCTTCGATCTGACGCATCCGGTGGCGCTGGCGCCGATGGCAGGCGCGGCGGGCGGCCGTCTCGCCGGGGCGGTGGCGCGGGCCGGCGGCCTTGGCCTGCTCGGCGGCGGTTATGGCGAGGCCGATTGGATCGCCCGCGAATGGGCGCTGGCCGGCGGCGCCCCCATCGGCATCGGCTTCATCACCTGGCGCCTCACCGCCTCGCTGCTGGCGCAATGCCTCGACCGGGGGCCGCGCGCCGTCATGCTCTCCTTCGGCGATCCCGCGCCCTTCGCCCCGGCGATCCATGCCGCAGGCGTGCCGCTGATCTGCCAGTGCCAGAGCCTCGACCACGCCCGCGCCGCCCTCGATGCCGGGGCGCGCGTCATCGTCGCGCAGGGCGCCGAGGCCGGTGGTCATGGCGCGACACGCGGCACGCTGACCCTCACCCCCGAACTCGCCGACCTGATCGCCGCCCGCGCGCCCCAGACGCTGCTGCTCGCGGCGGGGGGCATCGCCGATGGCCGCACCCTCGCCGCCGCCCTCGCCCTCGGCGCCGAGGGCGCGCTGGTCGGCGCGCGCTCCTGGGCGGCGACCGAGGCGCTGGTCCCCCCCGGCTTCCACGCCGCCGCCCGCGCCGCCTCCGGCGACGCCACGCTGCGCTCCTCGGTCCCCGACGCGGTGCGCGGCCTCGACTGGCCGGCCCCCTTCACCATCCGCACCCTGCGCTCCGCCTTCACCGACCGCTGGCGCGCCGATCCCGCCGCGCTGCGCGCGCCGGATGCCGCCGCGATCCGCACCGCCTGGGCCAATGCGCAGGCCGCGGGCGACGCGGTGAACGGCACCCCCGTCGCCGGCGAGGCGGTGGGCCTCGTCCATGACATCGCCCCCGCCGCCGAGATCCTCGCCCGCCTGACCGAAGGCGCCGAGGCCCGCCTCGCCGCATTTTCTGTCGGAAAATATCCTCGGGGGGAGGGGGCGCAGCCCCCGCGGGGGGCGGAAAGCCCCCCGTCCGCCGCCCGTTCCCCCGCGCCGGAGATCTGATCATGTTCCAGAAAATCCTCATCGCCAACCGGGGCGAGATCGCCTGCCGGATCATCGCCACCGCCCGCCGCCTCGGCATCGCCACCGTCGCGGTATATTCCGAGGCCGATGCAGGGGCCCGCCATGTCGCGCTGGCCGACGAGGCGGTGGCGATCGGCGGCCCCGCGCCGCGCGACAGCTACCTGCGCGGCGCGGCGATCATCGCCGCCGCCCGCGCCACCGGCGCGCAGGCGATCCATCCCGGCTACGGCTTTCTGTCGGAAAACCCCGATTTCGTGGCGGCGGTCGAGGCGGCGGGGCTGACCTTCATCGGCCCCTCGGCGCAGGCGATCCGCGCCATGGGCCTGAAGGACGCGGCGAAGCGGCTGATGGCCGGGGCGGGCGTGCCGGTGGTGCCCGGCTATCACGGCGAGGACCAGGACCCCGACCGCCTCGCGCGGGAGGCCGCGGCCATCGGCTATCCGGTCCTTATCAAGGCGGTGGCGGGTGGCGGCGGCAAGGGGATGCGCAAGGTCGCCCATCCGCAGGATTTCGCCGGGGCGCTGGCCTCCGCGCGGGGCGAGGCCGCCACCGCCTTCGGCAACGACGCCGTGCTGATCGAGAAATATGTCGAGAAGCCGCGCCATATCGAGGTGCAGGTCTTCGGCGATGGGCGGGACGCCGTGCATCTCTTCGAGCGCGACTGCTCGCTGCAACGCCGCCACCAGAAGGTGATCGAGGAGGCCCCGGCCCCCGGCATGACCGAGGCGATGCGCCGCGCGATGGGCGAGGCGGCGGTGCGCGCCGCCCGCGCCATCGGCTACAAGGGGGCGGGCACCGTCGAATTCATCGTCGACGCCTCGGAGGGGCTGCGCCCCGACCGTTTCTGGTTCATGGAGATGAACACAAGGCTCCAGGTCGAGCATCCGGTGACCGAGGCGATCACCGGCGTCGATCTGGTGGAATGGCAACTCCGGGTGGCGAGCGGCGAGGCGCTGCCGCTCCGCCAGCAGGATCTGCGCATCGACGGCCACGCCTTCGAGGCCCGGCTCTATGCCGAGGATGTGCCGGCGGGCTTCCTGCCCGCCACCGGGCGGCTGGCCTGGCTCGCTTTTCCCGAAGGGGCGCGCGCCGATACCGGGGTGCGGACCGGCGACACGATCAGCCCGTGGTATGACCCGATGATCGCCAAGATCATCGTCCACGGCCCCACCCGCGCCGTGGCGCTGCAACAGCTTGCCCGCGCGCTGGCGGAGACGCGGGTGGCGGGCACCACCACCAACCTCGCCTTCCTCGGCGCGCTGGCCCGCCATCCGGGCTTCGCCGCCGGCGATGTCGATACCGGGCTGATCGAGCGCGATCTGGCGTTGCTGGTCGCAACGCCCGCGCCCTCGGCGGCGGTGAAGGCGGCGGCGCTGCTCGCCAGCGCCGATCTGACCGGCGCGCCGCTGGAGGG
>JBDHSR010000364.1:0-3704 GCA_039808305.1 Gemmobacter sp.
CGCGGCGCGGCGCTGCGGCTGGCGGACGATCTCGCGGCGCGCCTGCTGGCGGGCCCGCTGCCGCCGCTCACGCCGCCGCAGGCCCGCCGGTTGCGTCTGGCCGTCGCCGGCCTGATCGCGGCGGGCCGGCAGGACGATCCGCAATGCTGCGCCCGGCTCGGCGAATTGCTGGGCCTTCTGGGCGACGGGGCCGAATGATCCTGTCCGAAAACCCGGCGCGGCGCTGTCCGGCCTGCCGGTTCGCGCTGCTGCTGACCCTCGAATGTCTGGTGATCGTCCTGCTGGGCCGGGGCCAGTATGCCGGGCTGGATCAGCGCGGCAGCATCGGGCCCGCCCTGCTCCAGCTGCACAAGGCGACGCAGTTCCTGACGGCGCTCGGCGCGGTCGTGCTGCTGTCGGGCCTTCTGGCCGAGGGCAGCCGGAGGGCGATCCGGCAGGCGCCGCGCCCGGGCTGGCTGCCCGCCGCGCAGATCCTCGCCTTCGCCGCGCTGGCCGGAACCTATCTCGCCCGGCGCGCCGGGCTGGACGGGACGGTGCCCGACCTGCTTTCCGTCGCGCTGCCGCCGCTCTGCGCGGCGGGCGGCTTCCTGCTGCTGATGCCCTGGCCGGCGCTCGATCCGGCGCGGCGGGCGCTGCTGCTGGCGGGCGGCGGCCTCATGCTGGCCTGGGGCATCGTCGCGCCCGCCGCCACCCTGCCGCTGCGGCTGGTGCAGGGCTGGGTGGAGGGGCTGACCCTGCGCATCAGCCTGCATGTCCTCGATCTCATGCAGGTGGCGCCGATCTCGGTGCTGCGCGGCGCGGCCGGAGAGCCGGTGCTGGCGGCGAAAGGCTTCGCGATCTCGATCGCCGCCTCCTGCGCCGGATACGAAGGGGTCGCCAGCGCCGCCTTCCTGATCCTGCTCTACGCGGCGACCGAGCGGCACCGGCTGAAGCGCTGGCCCGCCGCGCTGCTGGCCGCGCTGGCCTGCGGCACCGTCTTCGTGGTGAACGGGCTGCGCATCGCGCTGCTGTTCGCGCTCGGCGTCCATGGCCATGCCGAACTGGCGCTGAACGGCTTCCACTCGCATTTCGGCGTGGTGGGCCTGCTGGCGGTGGTCGCGGGCACCGTCGCCCTGCTGCATCTGCCGTTTTTCCAGCGGAACGCCCCGGCCGCCGCCCCGCCCCGCGCGCCCGCCGCGCTGGCCCGCTCCGTCGCCCCCCTCGCCCTCACCATCGCCGCCGCGCTGCTGACCGGCATCGTCTCCAGCGGCTTCGACTGGCTCTATCCGCTGCACGCCGTGCTGGGGGCCGCCCTGCTCTGGCGGGAGCGCGCCTGGCTGGCCTCCCGGCTCGGGCGGATCGGGTGGCACCGGGCGCTGCCGGTCGGGGCGCTGGTCTATCTGCTCTGGGTGCTGCTGGTCCCCGACGACCCGGGACGCAGCGCCGCGATGCGGACCGCCCTGGCCGCCGAGCCCGCCGAGGTCGCGCTGCCCTGGCTCGCCTTCCGCATCCTCGGCGCGGCGCTGGTCGTGCCGATCCTCGAAGAGCTCGCCTTCCGCGGCGGCATCCAGCCCGCGCTGGCCGGGCCGTTCGCGCAGCGCGGCCCGCCCACGCTCGCGCCCTGGCTCGCCGCCGCCGTCGCGGCGCTCGGTTTCGGCCTCATGCACCAGAATGCGCTGGCCGGAACGGTGGCGGGCCTTGCCTATGGCCTGCTGACCCTGCGCGGCGCGCGGCTGGGCGACGCCATCCTCGCCCATGCCTGCACCAACGCCCTGCTCGCCGCCCATGTGCTGACGACCGGGCAATTCTCCTACTGGTAGACCGACATGACACCACGCCTTCCCCTTCCCGCCTGGCTGATCCTGAGCCTTGCCCTGCCCTGCGCCGCTCTGGCCGGGGACGAGGCGCAGATCATCGCCCGGGTGAGCCGCCAGATCGTGACCACCGCCGATGTCGCGGCCTATGCGGCGCTGGTCCCGCCGGAGCCGGACGAGACGCCGGAGATGCTGCGCGACCGCGCGCGCGACCTGCTGCTCGCCAGCCTGCTGGCGCAGACCCTGCTGCTGGAGGGCGCCGAACCCCCGCCCGAGGATCTGCGGCTGCAACTTCAGGAGGCGCAGCGCCGCATCGCGCTCGACTACTACATCGCCAGCCACGCCGCGCCCTACACGCCCGGCGAGGCGGAGATCGCGGCGTTCGCCCGCGACAATCCGCAGATGTTCGAGGACCGCGCCACCTACCGCTATGTGGAGATCCTGCTGCCCGGCCTCGCGCCCGAGCGGGAACGGCAGGTGCGCGATCTGCTGTCGCATCTGCCGGACGGCCCGCTCGCCACCGCCGAGGCGGCCGCGCTCATGGGCAGGCTGCGCGAGGCGGACATCCCGTTCCGGGCGCAATCCGCCATCCGCAGTTCGGAGCAACTGCCGGCCGGTTTCGCCAGCCTGCTCGACGGGCTCTGGGCCGCGCCCCGGCGGTTCTCCCTGCAAGCGGACGCGGCGGAGGGGCGGCTGGTGCTGCTGCTCGACCGGCTGGCCGATCCGGTCGAGGCCAGCGACATGCGGGCGCAGATCGCGCAGGGCCTCACCCTGCGGAACGCCGCCGACCAGCGGCGGGCGATCGTTCGCGACCTGGCGGAGGCGGCGATGGACAGCTCTTCCGTCGCACAGGCCGCCGCCCCGCCGGCCACCGTGTCCGCCCCGCGACCAGCCCCCTCGCCCCTCCTCCTGCCGACCGCGCTGATGGCGGCGCTCGCGGCGGCGGCCATCGGCCTCGCCGTGAGCTGGATGCGCGCCGCGAGGCCCTGCGATACCGGGGATGAGCAGGCGGATCTTCCGCCGGACAGGCCCTTGCTGCGCCGCCTGACCGGCATCAGCCTCATCGCGCTCGCCACGCTCGGCTTCGTGCTGTTCGCGCTGCCCATCGCCCCCGGCCTCGGCGCCCACCGGCTGATCATCCTGCCGCTGGCCGGCGCCCTCGCCGGGATCCTGGTCCCCGCCCCGATACGCTGGCTGTCGCGCGGGCAGTTCATCTTCGTGGCGCCGGTGGCGGTCGCGCTCCTGCTGGCGGCGGAGCTTGCCGTCCTGCTGTCGGTCCGGTGAGGCGCGCATCGGAAGATAGCGCGCATCCCCGAGCGACGGCGGGCGCCCGCCCGGCGGACCCTGTAGGATGGCCCCACCACGCCGCGCAGCGGCCTGTTCCATCCTCGCATCGTCAGGACATAAAATGATGCCCAAGTTTCTGGCAGCCTGTCTCGCCTTGTTCCTTTCGTCCTTCTCGGCCTCGGCCGATACGCTGGACGTGTTCGACTTCAGCTTCCACACGAGTGACGCCGATCCTTTCATCACCCATCTCGGCTATGGCAGCCGCTCGGTGACCGGCCGGTTCTACGGCAGCGACGGCGTCCTGACCGGCTTCTCGGGCACCTTCACCGCGCCGCAGGGCGGTTGGGCCCTGAACTTCCCCCAGACCCGGTTCAGCGAGTTGAGCGGCACATATTCCACCACCACCGGCGCCCTGACCTCGCTGCTGTTCAGATTCTTCACCGAGCAGGGAGAGTTCGGCAGCTACACCTACTGGTTCGGCGGCGGCAACGGCGATCCCGGTCGGGATCTGTTCATGTACGAGAAATCGGGCGGCTCCGGTCCGCAACGGACCCAGGTCACCGCAAGCTGGACCCCCGTTCCCGAGATGGATGGCGCGGGGCTGGCCTCCGCCCTGTTCGTCTT
>JBDHSR010000365.1:0-3702 GCA_039808305.1 Gemmobacter sp.
TCAGCCCCTGGCCCGGCCGCCCCGGCCATTTCGTCGCCAATGGCGGCTTCAAGACCGGCTTCGGCCTCGCCCCCGCCACCGCCGCCACCATGGCCGACCTGATCCTGACCGGCGAGGACCGCATCCCGCCGGAGTTCCACCTGCCCGAAAGCTGAAAGGCCGCGCCTCCGTTCGATGGAGGGGCGGCCCTTGTGCATTTTCTGTCCGAAAATATCCTCAGGGGGTGAATTGGCCGCAAGGCCAAGAGGGGGCGCGAGCGCCCCCTGCGCCGTCCGCCGTCACGCCGTCTTCAGATCGGCGATCAGCCCCTCCACATCGCCCTTGCGCTTCTTCAGCATCGCGCCGATCTCCTCGCGCTCGGAGGCGAGCATGTTCACGCCCTCGATGATGATGTTGAAGAACAGATCCCGCCCCGACTTGTTAGAGACGTGCCAGCGCAGGTCGAAAGGCGCCTCGCCCTTCAGATGCGCGACCGAGATCACCTCGAAATAGCTTTTCAGGGGCTTCGCGTCGACGACCTCGATCCGCCCGCCGATGAACTCGCGGAAGCGGCGGCCGTATTTGCGGCTGATATAGCCCTGATAGGCGGCGGTGAAGCTCTTCATCTGGCCCGGGCTCGCCTGCCGCGCCGCCGGGCCGAGGGCCGAGCGCGCGATGGCGCCGACATCGGCGTATTTCGCGAAGATCCGCTCGAAATCCTTGAACATCCCCGTTTCCGACTTGCCGGAATTGATCACGGTGTTCACCTCGCCGATGGCGCGGTCGAT
The DNA here is from genome assembly GCA_039808305.1 of Gemmobacter sp. Taxonomy (GTDB): domain Bacteria; phylum Pseudomonadota; class Alphaproteobacteria; order Rhodobacterales; family Rhodobacteraceae; genus Gemmobacter. Next base: position 768 of record JBDHSR010000365.1, read on the forward strand.
CAGCGCCTTGGCCGAGGCGAGGTCCAGCGCCCGCGCCGGGCGCGGCAGCGCGGCCAGCGCCGCCCCCGCGAGCAGGGTCGATCCGAAGGCGCGGCGGCTCAGAACGGCGTTCATCCTGTCACTCCCAATCCTGTCAATCTCAAGTCCCGTCAATCCGCATAGGGATCGATGAAGTCGTCGCCGGCGCCCGCCGCCGTCTGCCCCAGCTCGAACCGGCGGTTCTGGAGGTAGAGCAGCCGGGCCTGGGCGTAGCTGTCGGCACTGTCATATAGGACGGAGTCGATCGTGTCGGAATAGCGGTCCCGATCACCAAGTTTTGATCCGACCTTGGCGGCGGTGGCATAGTATTTCTCGGGCTTGGGCAGCGCCGCGCTGACCGGATTGGCCGCGATGTCGACCGCCGTGCCGATGGCGTCGCGCACCGTCGAGGGGCCGAGGCCGGGGAATTCCAGATAGGGCCCCTCGCCCGCGCCCCAGACATGCAGCGTCTCGCCGAAATCGGTCTTGTCGTGGCGGATGCCCATCGCGCCGGCCGGATCGAACAGCCCGCCGATGCCCACGGTGGTGTTCACCGCGAAGCGCAGCACATTGGTGGCGAAGCGTTCGGGATTGCCTTGCAGCACCCCGTTCGCCGCATCGCCCGGCAGATCGAGATTCGAGGCGAAATTGGCGATTCCGGTCTTGACCGGCTGCGGCAGCACGAAACCGTAGACCTTCGAGGTCGGCCGCACCAGCGCGCGGTCGAGGCCGCGGTTGAAGCCGTGGAAGGCGCGGTTGGTCGGCTCGAACGGATCGTTCGGCTCGGCGGGCGGCGGCGGGGCCGCGCAGGCGGCCAGCAGCGCGAATCCGGCCGCCGCCGCCGCCGCTTTCCGTCCGTTTTTCCGCAAGGCGCCAAAATTGAATGGAAAAGTCATCTTCGTCAGCCTACTGTCGCGCGCATTCCGCCGGCGGGTTCAAATCCAACCCGGGCCGGATGGCAAGGGATAAGGCGACGGGGCTTCCATGGCAATCGCAAACCGTGGCATACCCGCCGCGCAAGATGTTATGACGGCGCCCCTGCGGGACGGCCCGACAAGGAGTAGGCGGATATGAGCCGCAACGAGGCTGGATTGAACGTCGCCCCCGGGCTGGCGGAACTCAGGGCCGCCCGGCGCGAGTCGCGGGGGCTGATCGCCTCGGCCTTCGTGTTCAGCATCGGGGTGAACCTGCTGATGCTGACCGGGCCGCTCTACATGCTCCAGGTCTACGACCGGGTGCTGGGCAGCCGGTCGGAGCCGACGCTGATCGCGCTGTCGATCCTGGTGATCTTCCTCTTCATCATGATGGGCATCCTCGACCATGTGCGCGGCCGGGTGATGGCGCGGGTGGGCGCGGCCTTCCAGGCGCGGCTCGACCGGCGGGTGTTCGAGGCCTCGCTGCGGCGCAGCCAGGTCGCGCCGAGCGACCCCGCCGCCACCGCGGCGCAGCGCGACCTAGAGGCGGTGCAGCGGCTCTGGACCTCGCCCGTCCTGCTCGCGGTGTTCGACATTCCGTGGACGCCGGTGTTTCTCGCCGCGATCTTCGTGTTCCATCCCTGGATGGGCTGGCTCGCCATCCTGGGCGGCGCGCTGCTGATCGTGGTCACCATCCTCAACCAGCGCTTCACCAAGATCCCGCTGCAACGCGCCAACAGCGCCACCATCGTGGCCGAGCGGATGTCGGACAACCTGAAGGCCGAGGCCGAGGTGGTGCAGGCGCTCGGCATGCAGAAATCCGGCTTCGACCGCTGGCAGCGCGCGCGCGGCGCCGCGCTGGCGCAGACCATGTCGGCCGCCGATCTGGGCGGGTCGTTCTCGGTGCTGACCAAGACCTTCCGGCTGTTCCTGCAATCGGCCATGCTCGGCCTCGGCGCCTGGCTGGTCTTGCAGGGCCAGCTTTCGGCCGGCGCGATGATCGCCGGGTCGATCCTGATGGGCCGCGCGCTCTCGCCGATCGAGATGGCGGTGGGGCAATGGGCCGTGGTGCAGCGCGCGCAGGAGGGCTGGGCCCGGCTCGCCGAGCTGTTCACCCGGATGCCGGAGGAACAGCCGCGCACCCGCCTGCCCCGCCCAAAGGCCAATCTGGAGGCGCAGAACCTCACCGTCGTGCCGCCCGGCGAAAGCTACGCCACGCTGCGCATGGTGAATTTCCAGCTCGAACCCGGCCAGGCGCTCGGCGTCATCGGCCCCTCGGGTTCCGGCAAGTCCACTCTCGCCCGCGCGCTGATCGGCGCGTGGAAGCCGGCGGGTGGCAAGGTGCGGCTCGACGGCGCGGCGCTCGACCAGTACGACCCCGACACGCTCGGCTCCTATATCGGCTACCTGCCGCAGCGCGTGACGCTGTTCGAGGGCACCATCGCCGAGAACATCGCCCGCCTGCAAGGCCAGCCCGACGGGCTGAAGGTGGTGGAGGCCGCCAAGAAGGCCGCCGCCCATGACATGATCGTGAAGCTGCCCGAAGGCTACGACACCCGCGTCTCGGCGCTCGGCGGGCGGCTCTCGGGCGGGCAGATCCAGCGCATCGGGCTGGCCCGCGCCATGTATGGCGATCCGGTCGTCATCGTGCTGGACGAGCCGAATTCCAATCTCGACAACGAGGGGTCGGTGGCGCTCAACAGCGCGATCCGCGCCATGAAGGAGGCGGGCTGCGCCATCCTCATCATGGCCCACCGCCCCGCCGCCATCCAGGAATGCGAATTGCTGCTGGTGCTGGAGGAAGGCACCCGCCGCGCCTTCGGCCCGCGCGACCAGGTGCTGCGCGAGATGGTCAAGAACCACACCGAAATCGTGAAGAATGCCGGCCCCGGAGGCGTGACATGAGCGAAACCCCGAACAGCCCGGCCGGTCCCTCCGCCGGGGCGCCGCCGCAGGAGGGCAAGGCGCTCGCCGCCGCCGCGCAGACCGCGCCCGCCCCGCGC
>JBDHSR010000366.1:0-3692 GCA_039808305.1 Gemmobacter sp.
TATTTCGGCGGCTGGGTCGATCTGGTGTTCCAGCGCGTCATCGAGATCTGGGGCGCGACGCCGACGCTTTACATCATCATCATCGTGGCGGCGATCTGGCAGATGAATTTCTGGCTGCTGGTCGGGCTGATGGTGCTGTTCGGCTGGACCTCGCTGATCGGCGTGGTGCGGGCGGAGTTCCTGCGCGCGCGCAATTTCGAATATGTCCGCGCGGCGCGGGCGCTGGGCGTGAAGGATCGCGTCATCATGTTCCGCCATGTGCTGCCCAATGCCATGGTCGCCACGCTGACCATGGTGCCCTTCCTCGTCACCGGCACCATCGGCAGCCTTGCCGCGCTCGATTTCCTCGGCTTCGGCCTGCCCGCCTCGGCGCCCTCGCTGGGGGAGCTGACGCAACAGGCCAAGCAGAACCTGCAAGCGCCCTGGCTCGCCTTCACCGCCTTCTTCACCTTCGCGCTGATGCTGTCGCTTCTGGTCTTCATCTTCGAAGGGGTGCGCGACGCCTTCGACCCGAGAAAGACCTTCCAATGAGCGTGCTGTCGGTCGGCAATCTGAATGTCCGCTTCCGGCAGGACGGCAAGCTGGTCCATGCGGTGAAGGGCGTCAGCTTCGAGGTCGGCAAGGGCGAGACGGTGGCGCTGGTCGGCGAAAGCGGCTCCGGCAAGTCGGTCACCGCGCTCTCCACCGTGGCGCTGCTGCCGGACAATGCCGAGATCGAGGGCTCGATCACCTATGCCGGCACGCAGATGGTGGGCGCGGCGGAGGCGGATCTGCGCCGCATCCGCGGCAACGACATCAGCTTCATCTTCCAGGAGCCGATGACCAGCCTCAACCCGCTGCACAGCATCGAGAAGCAGCTTGCCGAAAGCCTCGCGCTGCATCAGGGGCTGGCGGGGGCCGCGGCGCGGGCGCGGATTCTGGAGCTTCTGCGCAAGGTCGGCATCCGCGACGCCGAAAGCCGGCTTTCCGCCTATCCGCATCAGCTTTCCGGCGGGCAGCGCCAGCGGGTGATGATCGCCATGGCGCTGGCCAACGGGCCGGAACTGCTGATCGCCGACGAGCCGACCACGGCGCTGGATGTCACCATCCAGGCGCAGATCCTCGAATTGCTGGCCGATCTGAAGCGCAGCGAGGGGCTTTCGATGCTCTTCATCACCCATGACCTCGGCATCGTGCGGCGCATCGCCGACCGGGTTTGCGTGATGAAGGATGGCGGGATCGTCGAGCAGGGGCCGGCGGCCGAAATCTTCGCCAACCCGCAGCACCCCTATACCCGCAAGCTGCTGGCGGCAGAGCCGAAGGGCCTGCCCGATCCGGTGCCCGAAGGCGCGGCGGAGCTGGTGCGGACCGAGAACCTGAAGGTCTGGTTCCCGATCCATAGCGGCTTCCTGCGCAAGGTGACCGGCCATGTGAAGGCGGTGAATGACGCCTCGATTTCGGTCCGGGCCGGCGAGACGCTGGGCATCGTCGGCGAAAGCGGCTCGGGCAAGACCACGCTGGCGCTGGCCATCATGCGGTTGATCGCCTCCGAAGGGCGGATCGCCTTCATGGGGCAGGAGATCTCGGGCTGGCAGAGCCGCCAGCTCCGCCCGCTGCGGCGCGACATGCAGATCGTGTTCCAGGACCCCTACGGCTCGCTCTCCCCCCGTATGACGGTGGAGCAGATCATCGCCGAGGGCCTCGGCGTGCACGGGTTGGAGCCGGGGCGCGACCGGCGCGGCATGGTGGCCGAGATCATGGCCGAGGTCGGTCTCGACCCCGAGGCGATGGGGCGCTATCCGCACGAATTCTCCGGCGGCCAGCGCCAGCGCATCGCCATCGCGCGGGCGATGATCCTGCGCCCGAAGCTGGTGGTGCTGGACGAGCCGACCTCGGCGCTCGACATGACGGTGCAGGTGCAGATCGTGGAGCTGCTGCGCGCGCTCCAGCACAAATGGGGGCTGGCCTATCTTTTCATCAGCCATGACCTGCGGGTGGTGCGGGCGCTGTCGCACAAGGTCATCGTCATGCGCAACGGCGACATCGTGGAGGCCGGCGAGGGGCGGCAGGTCTTCGACGCGCCGCGCACCGATTATACCAGAACCCTGATGGCCGCGGCCTTCGGGGCGGAGCATATCGCATGAAGATCCTGTTCGTTCACCAGAATTTCCCCGGCCAGTTCCTGCACCTCGCCCCGGCCATGCAGGCGCGCGGCCATGACTGCATGGCGCTGACCGACGCCGCGAACAACCGCGCCTCGGCCATCCCGGTGGTGAAATACCGCCATTCGTCGCCCACTCCCGATCCGCAGGCCTGCCGGCTGGGCCGCAACTACACGCAGATGAGCGACCGGGGCGTCACCGTGGCCCGCGCCGCGATGCAGTTGCGCGAGAAGGGCTATGTGCCGGACGTGATCTTCGGCCATTCCGGCTGGGGCGAGACGCTGTTCCTGAAGGAGGTCTGGCCCGAGGCGAAGCTGCTGGTCTATGCCGAGTTCTATTACAAGGGGCGCGGCGCCGATGTCGGGTTCGATCCCGAATTCGACAAGCCGCATTTCGATCAGGTGATGATCGCGCAGGGCCGCACCGCGCATCTCGGGCAGGCGCTGCTCCATGCCGATGCCGGGCTCTCGCCGACGCGCTGGCAGGCCAGCACCTATCCGCCGATCCTGCGCGAGCGCATCAAGGTGATCTTCGACGGGGTGGATACCGCGGTGATGAAGCCCGATCCCGCCGCCACGCTGACCCTGCCGGGCGGCAAGGTGGTGAAGGCGGGCGACGAGGTGCTGACCTTCGTGAACCGCAATCTGGAGCCCTATCGCGGCTACCACACCTTCATGCGCGCGCTGCCCGCCATCATGGCCGAGCGGCCGGAGGCCGAGGTGGTCATCGTCGGCGGCGACGATGTGAGCTATGGCCGCCCCGCGCCCGAGGGCAAGCGGTGGAAGGACATCTATCTCGACGAGGTGAAGGACCGGCTGGACCTGAGCCGGGTGCATTTCATGGGCAAGGTGCCCTACCCGGTCTTCGTGTCGATGATGCAGGTGAGCCGGGTGCACGCCTATCTCACCTATCCCTTCGTGCTGAGCTGGTCGATGCTGGAGGCGATGAGCGCGGGCTGCCTGGTGATCGGCTCGCGCACCGCGCCGGTGCAGGAACTGGTCGAGGACGGGGTGAACGGACGGCTGGTCGATTTCTTCGATCCCGAGGGCTGGGCGAAGCTGGTGAGCCGGGCGCTGGCGAAGCCGGAGCGCTTCGCCGACCTGCGCCGCGCCGCGCGCGAGACGATCCTGAAGGGTTACGACCTGCACAGCGTCTGCCTCCCGCAGATGGTGGACTGGGTGGAGAGTTTCGGGCCGGAGGCGGGGTAGGGGGGCGGTGGTTCCGGCGGTTGGCAGGTGGTTCCCTCGGGGCTGGCTCGCACCGGCGATCTGAACCGCGCGCCCCTTCACTACCCCGCGTAACCGAGGGTGGTGTCCGACGAGGAAGTTCTGCGAGAACCGCTCGTCTTGCCTCACCACCCCGCGCCACAGAGGGCAGCGCCCGACCGCCGGGTGGGCGCAACTCCGGCTGTGGTCTGTGCTTTATGGCTGAGCACCGCCTAACTCATATCATCACGCCAGCGTTACCGAAGCGCCCGCCCGAGGGGGCGGTCGGGCGCTGCCCGGCGGCACTGCGTGCCTTGTTCCGGGCGGGGAATGGGCTCACACGGGG
>JBDHSR010000367.1:0-3676 GCA_039808305.1 Gemmobacter sp.
TGCGATCCTCGCGCCATCGTCAAACCGGATGATGGAGGAACCGCATGGTCGGTTTTACCGGGGCTGCGGGCAGCCTGCCCGAAAGTGGTGGATGGTACGAGTGGAGCCATGTGTTCGTCGTCGTCGAGGATGGCGAGATCGTCAGCTGGACCACGCAGTTCGCCGCAAACAGCCTGCCCTCCTCCGGCACCGATGTGGAGATTGCCGGCTTCCAGGTGCGGCTGGGCGCGTTGGGCTATGAACACGGCTTCGGCCCGGTCGGCGCGCGGCAGCTGACGGTGGCGGCGGGCGCCGAGTTCCAGCAGCTTGCCGGCGGGTTTTCCCTCGGCGGTTCCCTGATCAACCGGGGGCTGACGACGCTGGCCGCCACCACCACGGTGACCGGCGCGGTGGAGAATGACGGTCAGATGACCGTCAGCTCCTTCCTGCTGATGAAGGCGGCGGAAGGCGTGGCCCGCATCGGCGGCACGGGAGATCTGCGACTCCGCGACGGGTATCTCACCGGCCAGGGCGGCGAGGGCACGTTGACCGATCTCGTCAACGAGGGGCGGATCAGCGGCCATGGCCATATCGGCTCCGCCTTCGGCTGGGCGGCCTTTCCGGTCGATGCCGGCCATCTGGTGCTGACCAACGCCGCGACCGGCGTGATCACGGCGGATGTCGCGGAGAAGGCGCTGACGATCTCGACGCAGCTGACCGCCGCCGATCCGGTGACCAATCGCGGCCTGATCTCCGCCGCCAATGGCGGCACCCTGATCTTCGACGGCTATAACGGCGCCATCGACGGCTCGCCGCTTTTCGTCGACCAGTCGGACACCGGGCGGCTCCATGCCGGCGACGGCTCGGCCGTGGTGCTCGACGATACCGTCGTCACCGGCGGCACGCTGAGCGGGGAGGGCAGCGGGGTGATCCGGCTCGAAGGTTTCTTCAGCCGGCTGGTCGATCTCGGCATCGCGGCGGGAACCACGGTGAACATGGGCCGCGATGCCGCGCTGACCGGCGCCATCGCCAATGCGGGCACCATGGTGGCCGACGGCTTCGACAACCATACCGACATCGCCGGTTCCGGGGTCACCCTGTCGGGCGGCGGGGATTTCGTGCTGGTGGGCAATTACGGCGACTCGCATATCCTGGGCGAGGCGGAGGGCGCGGTGCTGACCGTCGCCGACCAGACGATCCGCGGCAAGGGCTGGATCGGCGGCGCGAACCTCGCCGTGCTGAACGACGGCCTGATCTCGGCGCAGCCCGACGGCTACAGCACCGCCGATACGGACGGGCTGACGCTCGACGGGCTGGCGCGGCTGGTGAATACCGGCATCCTGGAGGCGCGGGGCGCCGCCACGTTGCAGATCGTCTCCATCGGCGGGACGGTGGACAATGCGGCGGGCATCATCCGCGCCGAGGGCGAGGGGGCCGTCGCCGTCCTGAACGCGGTCACCATCAATGGCGGCGTGCTGTCCAGCGGCGATGGCGGCCGCATCGTCTCGGGCGGCAGCAATGTGCTGCTGCGCGGCATCGCCACCACCGCGACCACGCTGATCGACATCGGCCGCTCGATGGCGATCGAGGGGGCGATCACCAATCGCGGCCAGATCGCGCTGACCGATTTCGAGGCCGGTCTCGGCATCGCCGCCGCCGGCGCCACGCTCTCCGGCGGCGGCACGGTGCAGCTTCACGACAATTACGGCACCTCGAAAATCGTGGGCCAGGCCGAGGGCGCGGTGCTCACGCTGGCCGATGGCACGATCCGTGGCGATGGCTTCATCGGCGGCGGCAATCTCACCCTCGTCAACCGCGACCTGATCCATGCCGATGCCGATCCCTATGACGGCGCGGACAGTCTTCTGATCGCCGACCTCGCGCGGCTGGTGAATACCGGCGCGCTGGAGGCGCGGGGCGGCGCCACGCTCGACCTGCGCAATCCGCTCTCCGGCATGATCGAGAATGCCGGCGGGAAGATCCGCTCGGTCGGGGCGGGCTCGGTGGTCAATCTGGGCAATGCGGTGATCTCGGGCGGCAAGCTCGTCGCGGAGGAGGGCGGCGGCTTCCTCATCGAGAACACCACCTGGGACGGCCGCGCCAAGGCGCTGACCGCCGATCTGGACATGGTGCTGGACAATGGCCGGATCCTGCACCTGGCCGGCGTGGTGTCCAGCGCCGGCGACATCTCCTTCACCTACCGCTCGGGGGTGGAGATCGCGGCCGATACCGTGCTCACCGGGGGCGGCCGCATCACCATCAACGAGGGATTCGAAGGAAGCTGGATCCTCACCAATACCGCCGGGACCGTGCTGGAGAACCGCGCGCAGACCTTCGCCGGCACCGGATCCTTCGGCCGGAATTCCGGCCTGGTGCTGATCAACGGCGCCAAGGGCGTGGTGACCGCCGACCAGGCCGGCAAAGAGCTCCATGTCGAGACCGGCAATACCATCCGCAACAACGGCGTGCTGCGGGCCGATGGCGGGATTCTCGACATCCATGACGCGGTGACCGGATCGGGCCGGCTCGAGGTGACCGGCGGCGGCAGGCTGATCGTCGACCAGGGCACCGACCAGCGCGTCGCCTTCGTGGGCGCGGGCGCGGACACGCTGGTCCTGTCGAGGCGGAACGGGGCGGCGGCGGGCTACGACTTCGCCATTGGCGGCTTCGGACCGGGCGACCGGATCGAGCTCGATCTCGGCGGTGGCGCCGGACAGACCGCGGCCTTCGATTTCGCCTTCCGCAAGGGCGGCGTCACGCTCTCGACCGCGAGCTTCACCGACGGGACGGGCCAGCCCCATGCCATCCGCCTGACCGGCCGCTATTCCGAGGGCCAGTTCGAGCTGATCGGCGCGGAGACCGGCCTGATGGGGTTCGAACTGTTCGCCAGCCATAATGGCGGCAAGCGCGCCGACCGTCTCGACGCCGCCGCGAAAGGCGAGCGGCTGATCGGCTTCGAGGGCAACGACGTGCTGCGCAGCGGCAAGGGCCATGACGTGCTGGACGGCTCGCAAGGCTCGGACACCGCCGATTTCAGCCGCGCGACCGGCGGCGTGAAGGTGACGCTGACAAGTTCCGACATGCAGAAGATCGGCGGCGGGCTCGGCCAGGATCGCCTGCTCTGGATCGAGAACCTGGGCGGCTCGGCCTACAAGGACCGGCTGGAGGGCGATGCCGGCGCCAACCGGCTCGATGGCGGCGGCGGGGCCGATACGTTGATCGGCGGCGGCGGCAATGACAGCTATGTGGTGGACCGGGCGCAGGACCGGGTGGTCGAGGCGGTGGGCGGCGGCACCGACACGGTGCTCGCACGCGCCACCTGGAAGCTGCGGGCCGGGGTGGAGGTGGAAGTGCTGCGGGCCGCCGATCGCGGCGAGACCCGCAAGCTCGACCTGACCGGCAACGGCTTCGGTCAGCGCATCGAGGGCAATGACGGCGCGAACCGGATCGAGGGCGGCGGCGGCAAGGATACGGTGAAGGGGTATGACGGCGCCGACACCTTCGTCCTGTCCTCGGCGCCGGGGCCCGGAAACCGGCTGACCGTGCTCGATTTCGACGCGGCGGAGGACCGGTTCCTGCTGGCGCATGACGCCTTCGGCCTGCCGCGCGGCCCCCTCGCCGCCGGCGCCTTCACCGCCAACCGCGCGGGCCTCGCCCGGGATGCCGACGACCGGATCATCCACGACACCGACTCGGG
>JBDHSR010000368.1:0-3672 GCA_039808305.1 Gemmobacter sp.
CCTATTCCCCCGGCCGCGAGATCTGCCCGCCGCCGACCAGCGCCGGAACGCCGGTGGTCATCGGGCCGGAAGTCGGCAGGCCGCGCGCCACCCGCACGGCGAGGAAGGCGAAGGCCTGCGCCTCGATCATGTCGCCGTCGAGGCCGGCGGCCTCGACCGGCGCGACCTCGCAGGGCAGCAATTCGGCCAGATGCGCCATCAGCGCGGCGTTGTGCCGGCCGCCGCCGCAGACCAGCAGCCGCGAGACCGGCGCGGGGAAATGCTCCGCCCCGCGCGCCACCGCCGCAGCCGCGGCGCGGGTCAGGGTAGCGGCGGCATCGGCGTCCGAGAGCCCCGCCACCGCGTCGGCAAGCGCCGCGAAGGCGTTGCGGTCGAGCGATTTCGGCGGCATCCGCCAGAAGAAGGGATGGGCGAGGAAGGCCTCGATCACCGCCGGATCGGGCCGCCCCGATCCGGCCAGCCGCCCGCCCTCGTCGCGCGCCGCGCCGCGCCGCGCCAGCATGAGGTCGTCGACCGGCGCATTGGCCGGGCCGGTATCGAAGGCGAGGCAGGCGCCCTCCGCCTCCGGCGCGGGTTTCGACGGATCGACCCAGGTGACATTGCCCACGCCGCCGAGATTGAGGAAGGCCACCGGCCCGTCCGCGCCGATATGGCGGGCCAGCGCGAAATGGAAGAACGGCACGAGCGGCGCGCCCTGCCCGCCCAGCGCCACGTCGGCGGAGCGGAAATCCCAGACCACCGGCAGGCCCAGCACCTCGGCCAGCACCGCGCCGGACCCCGCCTGATGGGTGCCGCGCCCGCCCGGCTCATGCGCGAGCGTCTGGCCATGGAACCCCACCAGCGCGGCCGCGCCGAACTGGCTGAGCAGTTCGGCATGCGCGGTCTCCACCACCTCGGCCGCCGCCTCGGCCTCGGGACTGCCGGGCCAGTGGCCGAGCGCCGCGCGCAGCACCGCGCGCTCGGCCGCGTCATAGGGGCGATAGCCGGTTTCGCCGAAATCGAGGATCCGCTCGCCATCGGTCAGCACCAGCGCGGCGTCCACCCCGTCGAGCGAGGTGCCCGACATCGCCCCCAGCGCCCAGACCGGCCCGGCCCTCAGCATGGCTTTCCCCAAAGCACTTCCCCTCTTCCCCCCGCATCGCTATAGGAACCCTTGCGCCCCAAAATGCACGAGAGAGCCATGACCTACCACCCGAAATCGGACTTCATGCGCGTGATGATCGAGCGCGGCTACCTGGCCGACTGCACCGATTATCAGGGGCTGGACGAAGCCCTGGTCAAGGGCGTGGTGCCGGCCTATATCGGCTATGACGCGACGGCGGCGAGCCTGCATGTCGGGCATCTGCTGAACATCATGATGCTGCGCTGGTTGCAGAAGACCGGGCACAAGCCGATCACCCTGATGGGCGGCGGCACCACCAAGGTGGGCGATCCCAGTTTCCGCGCCGACGAGCGCCCGCTGCTGACGCCCGAGCAGATCGACGCCAATATCGCCGGGATGAAGCAGGTCTTCGCCCGCTACCTCGATTACGGCGCGGCGCCGAACGGCGCGATCATGCTCAACAACGCCGAATGGCTGGACAGCCTGAACTACCTCGATTTCCTGCGCGACATCGGGCGGCATTTCAGCGTGAACCGGATGCTGAGCTTCGAGAGCGTCAAGTCGCGGCTGGACCGGGAGCAGAGCCTGTCCTTCCTCGAATTCAACTACATGATCCTGCAAGCCTATGATTTCCTGGAGCTGCATCGCCGCTACGGCTGCCTGTTGCAGATGGGCGGGTCGGACCAGTGGGGCAATATCGTCAACGGCATCGACCTGACGCGCCGGGTGCTGGACCGCGAGATCTACGGCCTGACCTCGCCGCTGCTGACCACCTCGGACGGGCGGAAGATGGGCAAATCGGCCTCCGGCGCGGTCTGGCTCAGCGGAGAGATGCTGAGCCCCTACGAGTTCTGGCAGTTCTGGCGCAACACCACCGACGCCGATGTCGGCCGTTTCCTGAAGCTCTATACCGATCTGCCGGTGGCGGAATGCGAGCGGCTGGGCGCACTCTCGGGCGCCGAGATCAACGGCGCCAAGATCATCCTCGCCAATGAGGTGACGACGCTGCTGCACGGCGCCGAGGCCGCCGCCGCCGCCGAGGCGACCGCGCGCGAGGTGTTCGAGAAGGGCGGCATCGGCGCCGACCTGCCGACCGTGGCGCTGGATGTGGCGGATGTGGCGGACGGCATCACCGTGGCGCAGCTTTTCGTGCGCGCCGGTCTCGCCCCCTCCGGCAAGGAGGCCAAGCGGCTGATCGCCGAGGGCGGCGCGCGGCTCGACGCCGAGGCGGTGCTGGATGCCGGCCACAAGATCCATGCCGCCGATCTGGAGACGCCGCTGAAGCTGACCGCCGGGCGCAAACGTCACGCGCTGGTCGTGCTGGACTGACGGAGGAAGGGGGCGCTCGCGCCCCCTCTTGCCTGCGGCAATTCACCCCCTGAGGATATTTAGGGACAGAAAATGGTGCAGCGCACCGCCTTGTTCATTTTCTGTCTCTAAATATCCTGCGGGGGTCCGGGGGCGCAAAGCCCCCGGTCCGGCGGTCACTCCTGGACCGACACTTTCGCCATGCGGTCGGGCGCCGAAACCTCGCCATTGCCGCCGGCGCCCTTCTTGATCGCATCCACCACGTCCATGCCGGACAATACCCGGCCGACCACGGTATATTGCCCGTCGAGATGCGGGGCCGGGGCGAACATGATGAAGAACTGGCTGTTGGCCGAGTTCGGGTCCTGCGAGCGGGCCATGCCGACGATGCCGCGATCGAAGCTCAGGTTGGAGAACTCGGCCGGCAGGTCGGGCAGGCCGGAGCCGCCCATGCCGGCCTGCGGGCTGCCGCCGTTCTTGCCGAACTGCACGTCGCCGGTCTGGGCCATGAAGCCGTCGATGACGCGGTGGAACACCACGTCGTCATAGGCGCCCTCTTTCGCCAGCGCCACGATCTGCGCCACATGTTTCGGCGCCACGTCGGGCAGGAGGTCGATCACCACCTCGCCTTTCGCCTCGCCATCCACCTCGATCACCAGATTGGGGCCCGGCAGGTCCTTCACCTCCTGCGCGAAGGCGGGGGCGGCGGCGAGGACGAGGGCGGCGAGCAGGAGCTTAGGCGACATCGGCGGCCACCTTGACGCTGATCATCCGGTCCGGATTGGCCGGCGGCTCGCCGCGGGTGATGCGGTCGACATGTTCCATCCCCGAGATCACCCGCCCGTAGACGGTATATTGCCCGTTCAGGAAATGGTTGTCCTTGAAGTTGATGAAGAACTGGCTGTTGGCCGAGTTCGGGTTCTGCGAGCGGGCGGCGCCCAGCGTGCCGCGGTCATGCGGCAGTTTGGAGAATTCGGCCGGCAGGTCCGGCAGGTCCGAGCCGCCGGTGCCGGCGCGGCGCAGGTTGAAGTCCTTTTCCATATTGCCGTTCGCCACATCGCCGGACTGGGCCATGAAGCCCTCGATCACGCGATGGAAGCACACATTGTCATAGGCGCCGGCGCGGGCCAGTTCCTTCATCCGGGCCGAATGTTTCGGCGCCACCTCGGGCAGCAGTTCGATCACCACGTCGCCGTCCTTCAGCGTCATGATGATGGTGTTTTCCGGGTCCTTGATCTCGGCCATGCGGCGTCTCCTCTTTT
>JBDHSR010000369.1:0-3672 GCA_039808305.1 Gemmobacter sp.
AGGGAAAGGCCTCACTCGGCCTTCATCGCCTCGATGGAGATCTGCACCGTCACCTCGTCGCCGATGAAGGGCGCGAACTGGCCGAGGTTGAACTCGCTGCGCTTCACCACGGTCGTGCCGCTGAAGCCCGCCCAGGGCTTCTTCATCATCGGGTGCTCGCCCGCCTGGTTCAGCACGGCGTCGATCACCACCGGCTTCGTCACGCCGTTCATCGTCAGGTCGCCGGTGATCTTCGCGGCGGCCTCGCCGGTCACCTCGATCGCGGTCGACTTGAAGCTCACCGTCTTGTCCTCGGCCTGGCCGAAGAAATCGGGCGACATGAAATGGTCGAACCGCTCCTGCCAGCCGGTGAGCATGGTGGTCACCGGGAAGGACACCTCGACCGAGGACTTGGCCGGCTCCGCCTGATCGAAGGCGATCTTGCCCTCGAAGCCCGAGAACATGCCATAGCTCGTCGAGAAGCCGAGATGGTTGTAGCTGAACACGATCTGGCTGTGGCTCGGGTCGAGCACATAGGCCTCGGGCGCGGCGAAGGCGGGAACGGCGGCCAGCGCGCCGAGAAGCGAAAGGGTGGAAAGGCGGATCACGAATATTCTCCGTCGTTTGCGATGTCCGGGCAGCGATGCTGCGCCCCCCATAGATGGTAGCGGGCCGTTCCGCACACAAGTAGGTGTAGACGAACAGGTTCTGCGCGCAAACGAACAATCACCTTTCCGCCAGCACCGCCGGACCGATGGAAGGACGGCACGGAGACCACCGGCCCCGAGCGCAAGGCGCGTGCCGCCCGCTGCCGCAGCGGATGCCGACCGCGCGACCCCGCCGGCCGGCGGCGCGCCCCGCGATCAGACCGCGTTGGGCAGCGGCCTTCCCTCGGCGAAGGCCACGAGATTATCGAACGCCATCATCCCCATCGCCTCGCGCACCTCCAGCGCGGCGGTGCCGAGATGCGGCAGCAGCGTCACCTGCTCCATCCGGCGCAGCGCCTCGGGCACCAGCGGCTCGCGTTCGTAGACATCGAGCCCGGCCCCGGCGATGCGGCCCTCCTCCAGCGCCGCGATCAGCGCGGCCTCGTCCACCACGTCGCCGCGCGCGATGTTCACCAGGATCGCGTGCGGGCGCATGTGCGACAGCGCCCCGGCCCCGATCAGGTGGCGGGTGGCCGGGCCGCCGGGGACGGCGACCACCACCACATCGGCCGTCATCGCCTCCTCCAGCGGCACCTGCCGCGCCGGCAGGCCCGCATCGGTGGCGGAGCGGTTGTGGAACACCACCTCCATCCCGAAGCCGTGATGGCAACGCCGGGCGATGGCGCGGCCGATCCGCCCCATGCCGATGATGCCGACGCGCTTGCCGCTGAGGTGCAGGCCCAGCATCTGCGTCGGATGCCAGCCCTGCCAGCCGCCCGAGCGCAGCAGCCGCTCGCCCTCGCCCGCGCGCCGCGCGGTCATCAGCATCAGCGTCAGCGCGATGTCGGCGGTGGCGTCGGTCACCGCGCCGGGGGTGTTGCTGACCGCGATCCCCGCCGCCCGCGCCGCCGCCACGTCGATATGGTTGTAGCCCACCCCGAAATTGGCCAGCAGCCGGGCGCGCGGGTTCGCCACATCGGCGAACACCTCGGCCGAGAACAGATCGCCCAGCGTCGGCAGCACCAGATCGTGATCGCGCAGCGCCGCGCGCAGTTCGCCGGCGTCCAGCGGCAGGGTGCTTTCGCGCGCCGTGACCTCGAAGCGCGCCCGCGCCGCCCGCATCACGGCATCGGGCAAGGGACGGGTGATCAGCAGCCGCATCAGAACATCCTGCCGCCCAGCGGCACCTCATGCCCCGGCCCGATCAGCACCACCTCGCCCTCGGCATCCGGCAGGCCGAGCACCAGCACCTCGGATTTCACCGGCCCGATCTGGCGCGGCGGGAAGTTCACCACCGCCAGCACCTGCCGGCCGACCAGCTCCTCCAGCGCGTAATGCCGGGTGATCTGCGCCGAGGAGCGTTTCTCGCCGATCTCCGGCCCGAAATCGAGCCAGAGCCGGTAGGCGGGCTTGCGCGCCTCGGGGAAGGGTTCGGCGCGGGTGATGCGGCCGACGCGAATGTCGACCTTGGCGAAATCGTCGTAGGAGATCATTGGCCGAGCTCCCGCCCGCGATCCGCCGCCGCCTTCACCGCCCGGCGCAGGAGCGGCGGGAAGCCGGTCTCCGCATCCATCAGCACCGCCAGCGCGGCGGCGGTGGTGCCGCCCGGCGAGGTGACGTTGATGCGCAGTTGCGCGGCGCTTTCCGGCGCGCGATGCGCCAGCTCGCCCGCGCCGCAGACCGTGGCCCGCGCCAGCCGCATCGCCAGCACCTCCGGCAGCCCCTCGGCCACGCCGGCCGCCGCCAGCGCCTCGATCAGGTGAAAGACATAGGCGGGGCCCGAGCCGGACACGGCGGTCACCGCGTCCATCTGATGCTCGCCCTCCAGCCGCACCACCTCGCCCACCGCCGAAAGCAGCGTCTCGGCCAGCGCCATGTCGGATTCGGAGGCGCGGGCATTGCCGGTGATCGCGGTGATGCCGCGCCCGACCGCGGCCGGGGTGTTCGGCATGGCGCGGATGATCGGGGTCTCGGCGCCGAAGGCCGATTCGAAGCTGGCGATGGTGGTGCCGGCGGCGACCGACAGGAACAGCGTGTCGCCATTGCCGAGCGCCGCCACCTGCGGCAACGCCGCCCCCATCATCTGCGGCTTCACCGCCAAGAGCACGATGGCCGGCGCGGCGGGCATTCCCGCGTTCAGATGCACCCCGGTCGCCTTCAGCCAGTCGGAGGGATGGGGGTCGAGCACCCAGACCGCGCCCGGCGGCACGCCCTGCGCCAGCCAGCCCTCCAGCATCGCCGACCCCATCTTGCCGCAGCCCAGCAGCACGAGGCCCCGTTCCTTCACGCGATCCGCCATCCGTCCCTCCGTCGTTCCGGCGGGCAGATTAGGCAGCCTGCCCGACGGGCGCAATCGCCCGTTGCGTCAGGCGCGCCCGAAAGCCTCGGCCATGGCGATGCCGATCGCCTCGGCCGGCGGGCGATCGCCCCAGGCGACGAGCTGGAACGCCGGATAATAGCGCTCGCAGGCGGAAATCGCCTCTCCGATCATATGGTTGAGCTGCTCCGCCCCCGCCACGGCCCCGCCGGCCAGCGACAGGCCGTAGCGCCAGACCATCAGCTTCTGCTCGTCCCAATAGGTGAAGGCGCCCGACCAGACCTGATCGTTGCAGCGGTTCAGCAGGTCGTGCAGCGGCCCCATGCGCGCGCGCGGCGGCTCCATCTCGAAGGTGCAGATCAGCCGCAGCGTCTCGTCCTGCGGCGACCAGGACAGCGTGAGGGCGTAGCTGCGCCACAGCCCCTCGACCGCCATGGCGATCTGGTTGTCGGTCAGGCGGTCGAACTCCCAGCAGTGATCGGCCGCCAGCGCCTCCACGAGGTCGATCGGATGCAGATCGTCACAGGACAGATAGTCTTCGGCAAGCGACATGACCGACCTCTTCATGATGGCGCCCCGCGGAAACCATCCACAAGACGCTGGGGCACAAGCAAACTGCTGCGGGAACCCGCCCGGCCCTTACTAGATATGGTGTCGCCAAAGGGGAAGTCTGTAAAGCGCCAATCGGCGCATTCTTCTGTGCATAAGACGGGACATCGGAAGCGGCGG